>CAYWOM010000146.1:0-5232 GCA_964459905.1 uncultured Polaribacter sp.
CATCCAAAAGTTTTTGGAGGTATTTTAAATAGACAAGATAATCCAAGCGATGTTAGATAAGTTGGCTAAAAATAATATTATCCACAAGAATAAAGCTGGTAACTTAAAATCTAAATTAACAAAGCACGTTGCTGCATTATAAGATTTTTTAGTTTCTATTTTAACATAAAAAAAAGTTTGGTAAATATTTACCAGACTTTTTTTATGTTAAAAATTTATCTATAATTAATAGTTTTCAGTAAACAATAATTCTACTTTTGTTTCGCCTGTTATCAATATTCTATTTCCAAAATCAGTTAATGTTATTTTTTTTATCGTTAAAAAATATGGATCAAGTCAAAAAGTTGTGGGATTTAAGGCTTACCCAAAAATAGTTGTAAGTCTAAATAGGAAAAAATCTACGTTCCTGACGCCTCTAAATTGTGCTCTAAAAGCTTTTATTTTAGCATTAAAAGATTCGGCTGAGGCATTTGTGCTTCGATTGTCAAAATAGTTGAGGATATTTTTATAATGTATTGACATTGTTCTGGCAATTGTGCTAAAACTTTTAAAATCAGCTTGTCTTACTTTTTGATCTCATTTAGCGAGTCTTATTAGGGCAGAAGTTTTATCTTTTGTGTTATTAAATATCCAAGAAAGATTTTGGCATAATTTGTATGCTTTTTCTATATCAGGATATTTTTTAAATAATATACTGGCTCTTTTAGATTGATTTTCAGTCCATTTAGAACTTGGTTTGTATAGTAAATACCTGCTTCTAGCTAATAATTGTTTTAGTGTATCACCATTGCTTAATAATTTTGAATTATATTTTAAAGCTTTACTTCGGGCATATTCTATGGCATCATTTTCAGCATCAATAGCCTCCCATCTATGTTTTATTCTTATTTCTTGTAGTGCATCTACTGCTAATTTTTGCACATGAAAACGATCTATTACTAAAGTAGCATTTGGGAAAGACTTTTTAACAATAAGTCCCATATTACCTGCCATATCTAAGGTTATTTCTTTAACTTTTTTTCTGTGTTTTAAAGGAATTTTATGGAGTATTTTTATAACGGTCTCTGCTTTAGTTCCTTTAACCATCGCTATTATTGCACCTTTTTTTCCTTTTGCTTTTTTATTGGTTAAGATGGTATATAAATCACCATTAGAAAATGCTGTTTCATCAAGAGATAAATTAGTTCCTAAATTTTTTGCGAATAAGAGCCACTCTTTTGCGTGTCTTTTTTGATCCCAAGAATTAAAATCACTTAAATGATCTTTGTATTGTCTTTGCAGATTTCTTGGGTTTACACCATAAAAATTAGCCACAACACTAGTACTAGAAGCTTTATTAATAATGGAGTTCTTTTAAAAAAGCAGCAAACTCACTAGTAATTCTAGTTCCTTTTGCTACTAAATCCCAATCTCTGGTAACTACTTTATTAGTGTCTTGATTAAGCCATCTTCGTCTGGTTATGTGTAGATATACATTTTTACCTCGAATTGGAAAATCTTGAACTGTTGCCTCTGCAAAGAAGCCTTTAGAATGAAGTTTTACCTTAGCAAACTCTTTGGGAATAGTGTTGAGTTCTGTGAAATAGAAATGGATCTCTTCGCCTTTAATTTCGTGTTTGGTTAAATCAAAATGACTTACTAATATTTCCGGGAGTAATAAATTTGCAGCTGCAAATAAAGCGTCTGAAGACATAGCGTTTTTAAATGCAAAGTTGCCTAAAATTTAAGTACTCCACAACTTTTGGTATTGATCCAAAAATATTCCATAATTTAAATTGCCTTTTGGTATAATATCTTTAAAAATTAAGTTGTAACCCAAAATTTTATTATTTTTAAAAGCAGTAGTAAATCTTTTACCATTTCTATTTGTTGGTTCTTTAATAATATAAGCGCCTGGTTAAAGAATCTTTTAAAGGAAGTGTTTTTTATTTTGGTATTGTTTTTAGACTTTATATTAACCAAGATATTCTTCTTTTTCTGCATTTTTTTGTGGTTGCCTTATTATTAGTGAATCCTGTAAACAAAACTAAAGAAAAAAACAGATATTAAACATGTATTTTTCACTTGCAAATAATTTTAAAAAAAAGCAATTTAAAGTTATATAAGCTTTGGATTTATATAAATAAAATTACAATTCATAATCTTTATGTGCATCTAATCTAATAAAGATAAAAAGCAAAATTGTAAATCCCCAAAGAGAAGAACCTCCATAACTAAAAAATGGCAACGGAATTCCAACTGTTGGTAATAAACCAATAACCATACCTATGTTTACTATTATATGAAAAAATAGAATAGAGGCTAAACTATAGCCATAAATTCTTCCAAATTTATTGGTATGTTTTTCAGCCAAATAAATAATTCTATACAATAGTAACATAAATATTATAATAACCAAACTACTGCCTAAAAAGCCCCACTCTTCGCCAACCGTGCTAAAGATATAATCTGTATGTTGTTCTGGTACAAAATCTCCTTGTGTAATATCTCCTTTTAAAAATCCTTTACCTGTCCAACCACCAGAACTTATTGTTAGTTCAGACTGGTAAGAATTATAACCAATATTCTTATTATCAATTTTTAAGCCTAATAAAACTTCGAATCGATCTCTGTGGTGTTGTTTAAAAACATATTTATAGGTGTATCCTGTACCAAAAATAAATAATGCCGCAATTAAATAAATGCCTAAAACTTTATACCAGTTAAAACGTAAAAAATGCTTACCTCCTTTATAGATGGCATAAAGAACAAAAATTGAAATAATGATAAATAATGATAAGAACATCGAATTTACACCAAAGAAAATTATTAAAATAAACAGTAGAATAAATGTTGCTCCTAATAAAATATAATTTAGAGTTAAGCCTTCTCTATTTAAGGCAAAAAAGAAGGAAAGGTAAATTAGTGCAGAACCCGCATCTGGTTGTAATGTTATTAAAACAGCAGGTGTAAAAATGATAATAAACGCTTTAATTTGATTTTTAACCAAACTTAAATTATATTGCCTATCACTTAATAATTTTGCAACAGCTAATGCTGTAAATGCCTTTACAAACTCTGATGGCTGTATACTTAAAACTCCAAAATTGAACCAAGATTTTGCTCCATTAATTTCTTTTCCAAAGGGAAATAAAAGCAGTAGAGAAAAAATAGATGCTACATAAAAAATACTTGCATAGCGTTCATAAAATTTAGAATTAAAGAAAAGAATAGTAATAATTAAAGGAATGGTTAAGATAATAAATATTAGTTGTTTTCCATATTTAGTAGAAAAACTTAATAGCTGTACATTTTCTTCTGTCTTTGATGCGGCATAGATATTTAACCATCCAAAACTAACCAGAATAAAAAATAGAAAAACTAAAATCCAATCTATTCTTGCAAAGATATTATTTCGTTCCTGACGCAATTTCTTTTGGTTTTAAGATTTGTTTATCATAAATGTCTTGTAAACTTAAGTTTAACATTTTTTGTTCTCTATGTTTATTTGCTTTAGAAATTTCTCCATTTAAATACTTTTCTATTAGCAAACTTGTAATTGGTGCGGCAATTGCAGAACCATAACCACCATTTTCAACAAAAATAGCCAATGCAATTTTAGGGTTTTCCTTGGGAGCAAAAGCTACTAAAATCGAATGGTCTGGAAGTTGAATTTTTTGCCCATCTATTCGAACAAAGTTTTCTGCTGTACCTGTTTTTCCACAAATTTCTATTCCTTTTACTTGATTAAATCTTCCTGTACCTGTTTTAAAAACTTCGAACATAGCTTCTATTACAGGAGTAAAATGCTCTTTGTCTATAGTTGTTTGTTTTGGATTGGTATAATTAACATTTTCAATTGGTTTTTTATCAACCTGTTTTAAGACATGTGGTGTATAAAAAAAACCTTTATTTGCAATAGCAGCTGTAAAATTTGCAAGCTGAATTGGTGTTGTTAAAACTTCTCCTTGACCAATGGCATTAGATATAATAGTTGAACCATTCCAGGTATACTTATATCTATCCTCATAATATTTTCCATTGGGAATTAAACCTGGACTACCCGCAGGCAAATCGTACCCAAGATAGTTTCCTAAACCAAAACTACTTGCATGTTTATACCAATTATCTACCCCTTTAGATACGTTTTTATCTTTCTCTATAATTCTCTTATATGTATTAGAAAAATAGCTATTACAAGATCTAGCAATGGCAGTTTTTAATCGAATTGGCCTGCCAACAATTCGGCAATGACAACCCATAAATTCATTGGCTCTTTTACCATATTTATAACCATGGTAGCAATAAAAAAAAGTTTCATTGGTAATTACTTTCTCCTGTAAACCAATTAAAGCATTCATCATTTTAAATGGAGAACCCGGTGCATAAGCTGCAAGTAAGCCTCTATCATAGGCTGGTTTATTAATAGCATCGTTAAAAAGAAGTACAGAGTTTTTAGAACGTTTTCTACCAACCAACATATTGGGGTCATAAGATGGCGCAGTAACTAGAGCTAAAATCTCTCCAGATGAAGGTTCTATAGCAACAATACCACCTCTTTTATGGTTCATTAATTTTTGTGCATACTCTTGTAAATCGATGTCTAGTGTAAGTATTAAATCTTGTCCGTTTTCTGGTAAAGTATCAATTTTTCCATTTTTGTACGAACCTGTTACTTTGTTAAAACGGTTTCTGTTTAAGTATTTTTTTCCTTTTCTACCTCTTAAATATTTTTCATATTGCACCTCTACCCCATCTTTACCAATTAGCTCTCCGGGTTGATAATAATTATTTTTCTTTGCAAGAGCTTCATTAACTTCGCCAATATAACCCAAAACATTTGCTGCCGCTTTTGTTGGATATTCTCTAATAATTCTTTTTTGAATAAAAAAACCCTGATACTTATGTAGTTTTTCTTGTAGGTAAGCAAAATCTTCTTTTGCTAATTGCTTTAAAAAAACGGAAGGTAGATAGGACGCATACTCTTTTGCTTTTTTAAAACGTTTTAAAAAAGCTATTTTATCTATTTTTAATAATGCGCAAAATTCTAAAGTATCTAAAGGTTTTACTTTATTTGGCTGAATCATTACATCGTAAGAGAGTTGATTTGCTACTAAAAGTTTACCATTTCTATCGTAAATATAACCTCGTTCTGGATAGTCATATACTACTTTTACAGCGGCATTATGAATAGGATCATAGTTGGCATTTTTTATTACTTGAAGCTGAAACAATCTTCCAATAAAAGAATAC
>CAYWOM010000147.1:0-5222 GCA_964459905.1 uncultured Polaribacter sp.
TTAATTTCTGGTACAGAAGTCGCTTTTTTTTCGCTGTCACAAACCGATTTAAACGAACTTTCTAATAACGGAAAAGACCAAAATGTTGTAGTTACTTTATTAGAAAAACCTAGAAAGTTATTAGCCACAATTCTAATTACAAATAATTTTATAAATATTTTAATTGTATTACTTTTTGCCTCTTTAGCAGAAACTTTATTTGGCAATTTTAACTACAGTCTTAACGCATATCTGTTTTCTATTTCTGTGCGGTTTTTATTAGAAATAATTTTTGTAACCTTTTTAATTCTTTTATTTGGTGAGGTTTTACCAAAAGTATACGCCTCTAGAAACGCACTAAGTTTTTCTAAAAAAATGTCTAAAATTATACATATTATAAACATTATTTTAACCCCTTTTAGCTTACCTCTAACTACCTTAACAAAATGGATTGAAAAAAAATTAGGCAGTAAAAACAACACCTTTTCTGTAGAAACATTATCGCAAGCACTCGAACTAACATCAGAAGGTGCAACAACAAAAGATGAACATAAAATTTTAGAAGGAATTGTAAACTTCGGTAACACAGAAACTGTTCAAATAATGAAACCTAGAATTGATATTTTTGCACTTTCGGATGATGAAACTTACGAAATTGTTTTAGATAAAATCATTAAAAACGGCTACTCTAGAAACCCTATTTACAAAGAAAATATAGACAATATTATTGGTGTCTTGTACGCAAAAGATTTACTCGAACATCTTAACAAAGAATCTTTTAAATGGCAAACACTACTACGCAAACCATTTTTTGTACCAGAAAACAAAAAGCTAGACGACTTATTAAGCGATTTTAGAGCTAAAAAAAACCACTTAGCAATTGTAGTGGATGAATATGGTGGAACTAGCGGATTAGTAACCCTAGAAGACGTTATAGAAGAAATTGTGGGAGATATTAACGATGAATTTGATAATAACGATTTATCGTATTCTAAAATAGATGAAAACAATTATATTTTTGAAGGAAAAACCACAATTAAAGATTTTTGCAAGGTTTTAGATGATGAAGACGAGGCTGTTTTTGAAGAAGAAAAAGGAGAAAGTGAAACCTTAGCGGGCTTTATTTTAGAGATTTCGGGAAAATTTCCTAAAAAAGGAGAGAAAATAAACTTTAAGAACTATGCGTTTACCATAGAAGCATTAGATAAAAAACGTATTAAACAAATAAAAGCAACTCGAAATGCGTAACCTTTTTTTAATTCTTTTTTGTTTCATTTTTATTTCTTGCAAAGAAGACGTTTTACCAAAACCAAAAGCATATTTAAGTTTAGTTTATCCTGTAAAATCTTATCAGAAATTAGCTCTTAAAAGACCGTATGCTTTTGATGTTTTAAAAAATACCACAATTATTAACGAGCCAAAAGACTGGTTAACAATTAAGTACCCAAACTTAAAAGCCTCTATAGATATAACCTACAGACCTGTAGACAATAATATAAATGAGTTACTAAAAGAAGCAGAAAAGCTAGTTTTTAAACATACTATAAAAGCAGAACAAATTATACCTAAAGACTTTGTAAATAATAAAAAAAGAGTCTTTGGCAGTTTTTACCAAATTACTGGTAATTCTGCTTCTCAACTTCAATTTCATATTACAGATAGCACTAAAAACTTTATAAAAGGCTCTTTATATTTTTACGTAAAACCAAATTACGATTCTATTTTACCCGCGGTAAACTACATTAAAGAAGACATTTTAAAGTTGATAGAAACTTTAGAATGGAGGCCTCATTAATTAACTGAAGGAGAAAACCTACAGCTAAAAAACTATTTATATATTATGATGTAAATTTAGGCTCTTTTTTCTTGAAACTCCTCTATTTATTCTATTCTCAAAAAAAAACATTAAATAATCTCCATTTTTTTTAATAAAAAAGATGCATTCATATTCTTGCAAATGCCCTTTTTTAAGGTGTAATCGAAAAACAATTCGTTGTTTATTATTTCCGCATCAAAGTAGTAGTTTTTTATTGCTGGAAACTCATTTTCTAAATCACACAAACTAACATCGTGAGTTGCAATAATTCCTGTAGATTTAGATTTGGTTAATTTTTCTACAAACTTTTTAGAGCCAATTGCCTTGTCTTTGCTATTGGTGCCTTTTAAAATTTCGTCTAAAATAATAAAGTAATCTTCGCTAAAAATTTCTGGATCAATTTGATCAACAATAAACTTTAATCGTTTTAATTCTGAATAAAAATAAGATTCATCTTCTGTTAAAGAATCGGTAGTTCGCATACTTGTAATTAGTTTTATTGGCGAATACTGAAACCTATCTGCACAAACTGGCAAGCCACAATTTGCCATAACTATAGACAAAGAAACAGTTCTTAAAAAAGTGCTTTTCCCTGCCATATTAGCTCCTGTTACAATAAAAAACTCTTCTTTATTGATGGTAAAATTATTGTCAATTCTTTTTTCTGAATTTAATAACGGATGCCCTAAGTTAGAAGATTTTACTACTTCTTTAGCTGTACTTATTTCCGGAAAAACAAACTTAGGATGATTGAATTGAAAATTAGCAAGCGAATTTTGAGCATCAAAAAAAGCAACCACTTCAAACCATTTTTCTGCGGTATGTTTATAATTCGATATCCATTTTTCTACCTTACAAGCATTATTAATTTCTACAAGAAAAAAAGCATTTCCTAAAACCGATATAATAATATTATTTCGTTGATCAAACGCATCTAAAATCTTAGCAAACTCCTTAAAAATAGTAGCTGCTTTTTTGTGTTCAGATTTTATAATTGCTTGTTTTTCTTTCAAAATTTTAGCATCAAAATTTTCGCTTTCAATTTCATTTAATAATTGATGATATTGCTTAAACGTTTCTCTTACCTTATCTGTTTCTGAATAAAGTTTACTTGTTTTTTTTAAATAGCTAGCAGTAATAAAAAGCCCCACAAAAAACCAAATTGTAACATAAGAGAACGCAAGTACACCAAAAGAAACCAAACCAATTAAAACTAAAGAAACAATAGAAAAAAGTGTGGTAAAAACCGTTAAAAAACTAGGAATTGTTTGGCGGTAATTTACAATCCAATCTGTAATAAATACCGATTTAGTTTTTACCGTTACCAAACTAGCCAAGGCAGCAAAATGTTGGCGCCAGGTTACTTTTAAGGCAAGCTCATTAATAGCCTTTTGCTTGTCTAAAATTGCAGTTGTTTTATTTTCTGTTAACAAATTTGCCAAGGCAATTTTACCGTCTACAGTAGCGGTTCTATTTATATATTGGTAAAAAGAACCTTTGCCAAACAAATCGATATCATTACTATAAAAATGAGACGGATTTACAAATTCTTTACCAGATTCTAATTGATGAATTTCGCCGTATAAAACCTTAATTTCGATTGAATTAATACTGATTTTTTTTGCAATAATTGCTCGTTTTCTTTTTAGGTTTAAATGATGTATTACCAAGAAACTAAATCCTAAAAAACCTATAAAAGCAATTATAAAAACATCTGGATACCTACCAAAAGTTAGATAAATTAAAAAACAAGTTGCTAAAAAAACAGCAAACCTAAAAACACTTAAATTGGTAGATTTCTTTTTTAAAACGGCAGCTATTTTTTCTAATTCAGCTTTCTTATTTGTATAAAACTCTATTGGATTTTGCATTTATTTAATTACGTTCTTTAAATATTATTTTTAAATTTTTAGCTAAATCTCTTCCGTAAAAAATAGCATCTTCAATTACATCAAAAACAGCAATTTTATATTTATTGTTTTTAACATCCCAAATATTCACTTCACATTTATCGCTACTATTCAAAAAAGTAGAAACTCTATCTAATTTTTTAAAAACATGCCATTTCCCAAAACCAATTGGTCCTACAGAATAAAATTTTCTGTATTTCATTTCTTGAAAATTAAAATGATGATTAACAACAACTGAAAGTTTTATAGCAATTACAAAATAAATTGCAACAGAATATAGAAAGCTTTTTTGCTTTTGATATGAGCTTAAATTTGAAAATAAATCCTCATCAATATGGTATCTATATAGTGTATAAAGAATTAAAGAATAGAAAAAAGCGGCAACAACTCTATTAATAAGAGGCCTTTTTCCGAAAGAAATAATTACATTTTTATTTTTCAATATTTAATAGCTTGAAATTCCACCAGTTAAATTTAACACCTCTAAATCTGGGTATTTGTTTTTTAACATTTTTGTGGCTTTATAACTATTAAAGCCGCGTTGGCAAACCATTACATAGGTTTTATTGTAATCGACAACTATTTTATCTACATCGAAATCTTTAATTGGTATTGTTTGATGTACTTTAAAAGGTAGTTTTAAGTTTGGTAAAACTGCAATCAACTCAATATTTGCAGCTGTTATTTTCTCTTTTAAAGCTGCAGCAGAAATTTGTAAATCATCTTTTTGAGTTGCACAAGCAGCATCTAAATAAGTTTTAATGTTAAATAATTTTGCTATTTTTTCTTTTAAAACGGTTGGTTTTAACTTCATTTTTAATTGTGAATTTTGAAGCGAATTGTAAATCAACAATTCATTTATTAATGGTTTTCCAATTCCTGTTAGTAATTTTAAAACTTCGTTTACTTGCTGTGTAGCAATAATGCCTACAATAGAATTTAAAGTTCCTGCTTCTTCGCAGTTTGGTATATCTTGTTTTTCGAAATCAGATGATAATTCTGGAAAAGCATCTCTTAAATTTGAAGAAAATGTTTTGTCTTTTTGCAATACATTAAACGTAGCAACATAACCATCAAATTTATATAAAGAACCATAAACCAAGGGTTTATTTTTAATAACACAGGCATCGTTTAACAAATATTTTACTGGTAGAGAATCTGTTGCATCTACCACAATATCAAACTTAGAAACCAACCCAAGAACATTTTCTTTTGTTACTGGTGTGTTTGTAAAACTAAGCGCTGTAAATGGCGCTCTTTTTTTTATAAATGCTGATAAAACTTCGGCTTTTGGTTTGCCAACATCGTCTAAAGCATAAAAAACTTGCCGGTGTAAGTTACTAATAGCAATAATATCAAAATCTACTAAATGAAGTTGTCCAATTCCGCTTGCGGCCAAATAGACTGCAATCGGGCTCCCTAAACCTCCACAACCCACTACCAAAACAGATGCATTTTGTAGTCTTTGTTGCCCAACTTTACCAATTTCTGATAAAGTTATTTGACGTTTAAAAAGT
>CAYWOM010000148.1:0-5219 GCA_964459905.1 uncultured Polaribacter sp.
TGAAATTCATCCGGATTATCAAGAAAGAGGTTATATGAGTGAAGCTTTAAAAATGGTTAAAGAATTTGGTTTCGAAAAACTAGACTTAAAAACTATTGAAGCTTTTACACATAAAAATAATACAGCATCTATTGCGTTATTAGAAAAACACAATTTTATTTTTCATCCCGAAAGAGAAGATGAAGGTTTTGAAAATAACAGAAGTTGGTTGGTTAGCGTTTAAAAGTTGATAGTTGGCTAAATAAAAACTAGCCCTAACAGTTGCTAATAGGTATCAGCTTTGAAGCCTAAAAAAACTAATTAAAAACTAAACATTTGACAGCCATTTTAAAAAAAGAATTTAACTCGTTTTTTACAAGCCCAATTGCTTATTTGGTAATTGGTGTTTTCTTATTGGTAAATGGTTTTTTTTTATGGGTTTTTAAAGACGATTTTAATGTTTTAAATGCTGGTTTTGCAGATATTAATCCGTTTTTCTTTTTAGCGCCTTGGGTATTTCTATTTTTAATTCCGGCAATTACCATGAAAAGTTTTGCAGATGAATTTAATAATGGAACCATAGAACTCTTAAAAACAAAACCAATTTCTAATTGGCAAATTGTTCTTGGTAAATTTTGGGCTTCGCTCCTATTAGTTATTGTGGCTTTAGTGCCTACTTTAACTTATATTTATACGGTGTATAAATTAGGAAACCCTGTTGGAAATCTAGATTTTGGCAGTATCATTGGCTCTTATATTGGGTTGCTTTTTTTGGCTGCTAGCTATACTTCAATCGGGCTATTTACTTCTACTTTGTCTAACAATCAAATTGTTGCATTTATTTTAGGCGTTTTTATTATGTTTATTTTATACTATGGTTTTGATGCCATTTCTAATTCCTTTGAAAATGATTCGCTAATTATCAAAAAAATTGGAATGAGCGAACATTTTAAAAGTATTTCTCGGGGCGTTATAGATAGTAGAGATGTTTTGTACTTTTTAAGTGTTACTATTTTCTTTTTATTTATCACTAAAACACGTTTAGAAAATGAATAAGAAGATACAAAAAACTGTTTATTTACTTCTAGCAATTATTGTTTTAAATAGTATTGGTCAATCTTTTTACCAGCGATTCGATTTAACAGCAGACAAGCGTTATACACTTTCTAAAACCACAAAAAACATTATTTCTAAAGTTGATAAAAATCTTTTTATCACTGTTTATTTAGAAGGTAATTTTCCATCAGAATTTAAAAGACTTCAGGCAGAGACCCGTCAGTTTTTAGAAGAACTAGTCGCCGAAAATTCTAAAATAAAAATTCATTTCGAAAATCCAGACGATCAAAGAGAAAACCTCATTAAAAGAGGAATTACACCAAGTAAACTAACGGTTGAAGAAGAGGGAAAGCTCTCTGAAGCCATTATTTTTCCTTGGGCAGAAATTAATTTTAAAGAGAAAACAATATTTGTTTCTTTATTGCCCAATGCAATTTTAGCTTCACAAGACGAGCAATTGCAAAAGGCCATCGAAAACTTAGAATATGGTTTTTCTAACGCGATTACTACTATTACTCAAAAAAAACAAAAAAGCATTGCTATAATTACAGGAAATGGTCAACTACCAGACAGGTATCAATATAGTTTTTTAAGTGAAGTTGCAAAAAAATATCGTTTAGCAAAATTTACATTAGACTCTGTTGCTACAAATCCGCAGCAAACTTTAAAAGATTTAACGACTTTAGATTTGGCAATAATAGCCAAACCAACACAGCCATTTTCTTCTGAAGAGAAGTTTGTTTTAGATCAATTTATTGCCAATGGCGGCAAAACTTTATGGATAATAGATAATGTGCAGGCAGATCAAGATAGCTTATTTAACAACGGAAAGATGTTGGCATATACTAGAGATTTAGGGCTAACAGATTTGTTGTTTTCTTACGGAATTCGCATAAATACAAGTTTAATAAAAGATTTATATGCTGCAAAAATACCTGTAGCAACAGGTAAAGTTGGCAATCAAACACAGTTTAAAAATTTAGAGTGGTTTTACCATCCTTTAGTTGGCGGAAACCCAAAACATACAATTACAAAAAACATTTCTCCTGTTCGATTGCAGTTTGCAAACCAAATAGATACCTTAAAAAATAATATAAAAAAAACGCCTTTATTAGTGAGTTCTTTGTTAACTCAAAAAATAGGAATGCCTACAATTATTGAACTACAATCGATTGCCGAAGAACCTTTAGAAAAAAACTATAAAAACGGAAACCAATTATTTGCAGTGTTGTTAGAAGGCGATTTTAAATCGGCATATAAAAACCGTATAAAACCATTTAAAACAACTCTTTTTAAAGAAAAAGCAAATAATAATAAAATGATTATTATTGCGGATGGTGATGTTGGAAAAAATCAGCTTTTAAAAGGAAAACCATTAGATTTAGATAGAGACAAATGGACCAATGAACAATTTGGGAATAAAGATTTTTTACTTAATTCTGTAGCTTATTTATTAGATGATACCGGTTTAATGAACCTAAGAAGTAAATCTTTAAAAATACGGATGTTAGACAAACAAAAAGCATTTAAAGAGCGTAGTTTTTGGCAATTTTTAAATGTTTTTCTACCACTAATTTTATTATTTTCTTTTGGAATTGTTTTTAATTATTTAAGAAAACGAAAGTATGGTAGAAGTTAGTATAAAAATAAACTCGACCAAACTATAGCTAAAAGTTATGAACGTTACTACCTTAAAACTTTGAAACCTTTTTAATAACTAATAACAAACCTTTTTTAAAAACCTATTTAAAATTGCATGAAAACAATAAATAGTAAAAATTATCAATATTTATATGTTGCTGTATTAATTGTTTTTTTAATGCTACCAAATCTGTTATTTATAGCAACTAGCGAAGATTCAGCGGTAGGTAGTTTATTAAAAAAATGTGTTTACTTTCTAATTTCACTATCCATTATCATTGCTCCTTTAACATTCTTAAAACCAAGGTATTATAGTTATTTAACCCTTTTGTTTTTTCCTATAATTGCTTTCGAAACATATCATATAATTCAATTTAATGCGTCTTCGTCACAAGAATTACTAGCTTCTATAATACTAACCAATTATAATGAAATAAGAGAAATTGCATTATCAAATTTCTCTTTTGTGGTAGTATTTGTTTTAATTTTCATTCTATTAATAGTAATATCAAAAAAAATAAACAACTCATTATCAACAAGTAATAGAAATAAAACAATAATTATTTTTACTTTTATTTTTACTTTTATTTCTTTGGGAATTAGAAATTTTAGACTTGCAATTTATCAAAACAACACAACTTCCGAAATAATTAGAGCAATTAGTTATTCATTTAAAGTTCAAATGACAAAAAATTTTCCTGTTGGTTTTTTCATAAAATCTTTTCAGGTTTTTGAAGGCATTCAAAAACAAGAAAAATACATATATAACACTAAAAAATTTACATTTAATGCAAAAAAAAATGACACCTTAATAGAAAATGAAATTTATGTTTTAGTTATTGGGGAAACTGCAAGGAAACATAACTTTCATGTTTACGGATATCAAAAAAATACATCTCCAAATTTAGATTCTATTAAAAATTTAATGGTTTATAATAATGTAAAAAGTAATGCAAACGTAACTTCTTTAAGCATTCCTTTTATGTTAACGCGTGCAACTCCACAAAATTTAGAAATAAAGTTTCGTGAATCTTGCATTATAAAAGCATATAAAGAAGCTGGTTTTTCTACGTATTGGATTAGCAATCAACAAATAGGAATTGGAAGTATTTTTGGGCTATATTCTAAAATTGCAGATACTTACATAAACACCTCTAAACCTATAGATTCAGCTGGTTTTGACGAAAATATTTTACCTGTTTTTGATACTATTTTAAAAGATTCAAATAAAAAGAAGTTTATAATTATTCATACCGTTGGTAGCCATTTTAGATATAACTATAGATATCCAAAAAAGTATAAAATTTTCTCACCAACTTTAGAAAAAGGATTATCAATAGAAAACACAAGTAGTTATAAAAATCGAATAAAGATTATAAATAGTTATGATAATTCTATTTATTACACTGATTATCTATTAGGTGAAATTATTAAAAAGATAAAAAAGAAAAATGCAAATTCTTTTATGTATTACATCTCAGACCACGGTGAAAACTTATTTGATACCGATGAAAAAAAATTGCTGCACGGTTTTGAAACCCCATCTAAATTTGAAATAGAAATACCTTTATTTATATGGACATCAGAAAAATACAAATTAAATTACTCAAATAAATATACATTTTTAACAAAAAACATTAACAGTAAAATTGCAACTACAAATACTTTTCATACACTATTAGAGATGTCTAATATTTCTTATAAAAATTTAAAAAAACAAAAAAGTTTTGCAAATAAAAATTTTGATTCACTTCAAAAAAGAACATTTTATTCTGTAAATAAATCAATATTAAACATCGATTAAAAATGATAAAAATATATCACAATCCACGTTGTAGAAAATCTAGAGAAGGTCTAGCTGTTTTAGAAAATTCTAAAAAAGAGTTTAAAATAGTTACCTATTTAGTTAATCCTTTATCAGAAAAAGAGCTCTCAGAAATTATTAAATTACTAGACATCTCTCCTTTAGAGTTGGTAAGAAAAACGGAAAAAATATGGAAAGAAAATTTTAAAGGAAAGGAATTATCTGACAAAGAAATTATAAATGCAATGATAAAAAACCCCAAATTAATAGAAAGACCTATTGTTGTTAACAATAAAAAAGCTACCATTGGCAGACCTTCAGAAAATATCTTAGCAATTATTTAGAATCATTTAAAGTAAACTTCTTTAACTTTATTTTAACTAATTAACAGTAAACTTAACGCCAAATTTGTGGTCTCTAATTAAATCCAACTAATTTTGATACCTAAAAAAATAGTGTTCTTTTGCTGTCTCTTTATAACAACAATTTTATTTGCACAAAAACAATCAAATACAACAATTATATCTATAACAGGTAAAGTTGTAGCTGCAGAAACAAAGCAGCCATTAGAATACGCAACAGTCATATTAAAAAACACAAAAACAAACAAAATTTCTGGAGGAATTACAGATAAAAAAGGCTTGTTTACTATTAAAACTCCAAAAGGAAATTTCACAATTAGTGTAGAGTATATTTCTTTTAAAAGCATAAATTTTCCAGCACAAAATTTAACTGAAAA
>CAYWOM010000149.1:0-5204 GCA_964459905.1 uncultured Polaribacter sp.
ATAAAATACTAATTTTTGTTGTATCAATAATAGCAATTGGTACTATTGGTTATATGTGGCTGTCTAACTTTAGTTTTGTAGACGCGTTATATATGACTATTATTACGGTAACTACGGTTGGTTTTGGAGAGCTACACCCTTTTTCTCCGGAAGAAAAAATGTTTACAATATTTTTAATTTTAACAAGTATTACAGTATTTGGGTATGCTGTTTCTACGTTTTCAGAATACCTAGTTAGTGGTAAGTTATTTCAACATTTTAAGCATCGAAGAGTGGAAAAAAAAATAGCGCAATTAAAAGGACACACCATTGTTTGTGGTTATGGAAGAAATGGCAAGCAAGCAATTTTAAAATTGGGCAACTACAATAAAAAATTTGTGGTGGTTGATAAAAATAAAAAGATGATTGATGTTTTAGATTCTAACGGAATTTTAAACATAGAAGGAGACGCAACTTTAGATGAAACTTTAGTAAAAGCCGGAATAGAAAAAGCCAGTTATTTAATTACAGCTTTGCCTTCTGATGCTAATAATTTATTTGTGGTGCTTACTGCAAGCCAATTAAACAAAAAATGCATTGTAATAAGCAGGGCTTCTAATGAGTCTTCTTACAGTAAATTAAAAATAGCTGGTGCAAATAATGTTATTATGCCAGATAAATTAGGTGGAAATCATATGGCATCTTTAGTTACTACACCAGATGTAATAGAATTTGTAGACAGATTAACAATAGAAGGAGAAACCACGGCAAATTTAGAAGAAATTGCAGTAAACGATTTGCCAAAAAAATATTTGAATAAAACTATTTTAGATTTAGATTTAAGGAAGCAAACAGGCTGTACGGTTATAGGAATTAGAAATCCAGATAAAGAATATATTATAAATCCTGAAGCAGATGTTACACTGATTCAAGGATCTCATTTAATTGTTTTAGGAAGACCAGAACAAATTATAAAATTACGTGAGTTGTTTTAAGCCTCAAACCACTTAATTTATTTATTTTTTTGATGATAAAAAATACATGTATAGGCACATTAATTCTATAATCATTTATATATGCTATTTCTCTTGCATTTAGAGGAATACTGATGCTAACTATTTATCAATATTAATTAAATGAAATTTGTAAAAAAATGAAGAAAAATTAATGTAAAAATTACTTTTAGCCATGAAAAGTTGTTAAAGGGGCATTTTTTTATCATATTGCGAACCATTAATTAAAAAACTAATCAAATACATTATGAAGAAAAAACTTTTAGCACTTTTATTTTTAGCACTACCATTATTAACATTTGCTCAAGAAAAGGGTGTTGATCAGCAAATTGATGAAGCGTTTAAGCCGTTTTCAGATGCTGTTTCAAATATAGTATTCTTCGAGGTATTCGGAATGCCGTTTGTTTTAATTCTTTTAGTAGGATCTGCCTTATTTTTTACAATCTATTTTGGTTTTGTAAATATTAGAAGATTTCCAACATCAATTAATGTTGTAAGAGGTAAGTATGATGAGCTAGACGAAGGTCATGGTACTTTAAATTCAGATTTAGCAATAGACGGAGATATTGTAGATACCATTAGAGATGAAAGTAAAGAAGGCGAGGTAACTCACTTTCAAGCCCTAGCTACAGCTGTTTCTGGTACAGTAGGCAATGGTAATATTGCAGGGGTAGCTTTAGCAATTGCACTAGGTGGTCCAGGAGCTACTTTTTGGATGATTGTTTGTGGTTTATTAGGAATGTCATCAAAATTTGTAGAATGTACCTTAGGTGTTCAATATAGAGATGTAGGCGAAGATGGTACCATTTATGGTGGTCCAATGTATTACATAAGTAAAGGTTTAAAAGAAAAAGGTTTTACAATGTTAGGTAAAGTTGCAGCTGTATTTTTTGCAATTTTCTGTATTGGAGGCTCTTTTGGTGGAGGTAATGCCGCGCAATCTAACCAAGCAACTATTGTTTTAAAAGAGTTAATGCACTTAGAGAGTTCTAGTGCAGGTGCATGGATTGGTGTTGTTCTAGCAATTTTAGTAGGAGTTATAATTATTGGAGGAATAAAAAGAATTGCTCAGGTTACAGAAAAGGTAGTGCCATTTATGGCAGTAATGTATTTAGTAGCTTGTTTGTATATTATATTAAGTAATTTTTCTTTAATAGATGATGCCGTTGCTTTAATTTTTAGAGAAGCTTTTAATCCTACAGCAATTGGTGTAGGTAGTATTATAGGTGTATTGTTAGTTGGTTTTAAACGTGCAGCATTTTCTAATGAAGCAGGTGCAGGTTCTGCCTCAATTGCTCATTCAGCAGTAAAAACAAAATATTCAGCTTCAGAAGGGCTGGTAGCATTGTTAGAGCCTTTTATAGATACCGTTGTAATTTGTACAATGACTGCTTTGGTAATTATTATTTTTAATTTTGGTGGAGCAGATGGTACTATTTTTCAATATGGTGGTTTCGAAAACTTAATAGAACAAGCAAATGGTACATTTAATGCAGTATTAGATGGAGTTACTTACATAGATGTTAAGGGTAAGGTTTTAATAAATGGTGAGTTAAAAGAAGGAGCAGGTATTACGGCTTCTGCATTTGCAGAGTACATACCTTATTCTAATGTGTTTTTAACTATTGCTGTAGTTTTATTTGCAGTTTCTACAATGATTTCTTGGTCTTATTACGGATTACAATCTTGGAAATTTTTATTTGGTAGAGGTAAAGCAGCAGATTTAACGTATAAATTTTTATTTTTAATCTTTGTTGTAATTGGCGCATCTGCAAGTATGAGTTCTATTTGGGCTTTTTCTGATGCTATGATTTTTGCAATGGTGTTTCCTAACATGGTAGGCTTATTTTTCTTATTCCCAGTTGTAAAAAGAGAATTAAAAAGATATTTAGACGCAATAAAAACATTAAAAGCATAAATATAAATTTATGAACATATTTAAATCCCATTTCTGGTATCACAAAAGCCAAAGAAATGGGATTTTTTTTATACTATTATTTATAATTCTATTGCAATTCGTATTTTCTTTTGCCAATTTTTCTTCGGTCACATTAGAAAACATCAACCAACCAAAAATTAACACTTTTCAAAATAAAATAGATAGTTTAAAAACTATTGAAATTCAAAAAAGAAAACCAAAAATCTACCCATTTAACCCTAATTATATTACAGATTATAAAGGAGAGAAATTAGGGATGTCTTTAGTGGAAATAGACCGTCTATTAACCTTTAGAAAAACAAATAAGTTTGTTAACTCTAAAAAAGAATTTCAACAAGTAACTAAAATTTCAGATAGTTTGCTAACTAAAATTTCTCCATATTTTAAATTTCCAGATTGGGTTATAAAAAGAAATCAAGTAGCTAAAAAACAAAACACTAATCCGTCATTTTTGCCAAGACAAAAACCAAATAATACTAAGATAAAACATTCAATTTCAACTTTAGATATCAACAAAGCAACAGTTTTAGATTTACAATCTATAAACGGTGTTAATAATAAATTATCCGAAAGAATTATTAAGTATCGTTCTAAATTACAAGGGTTTTCTTTTGCTAGTCAAATTTATGAGGTATGGAGTTTAGATAAAAAAGTAGCAGACAAAATACTGGCTACTTTTAAAATTATTAAAAAACCACTCATTAAAAAAGTAAACGTAAATACAGTTCTGTTTAAGGAATTACTTAAAAATCCTTATATAGATTATAATTTATGTATTAAAATTTTTAATTACAGAGATGAAGTGGCTGAACTACAAAATATTTTAGAATTAAAAAATATCGAAGGTTTTCCTTTAGATAAATATGATAGAATAGTCTTATATTTGAATGTTGAATAAATCACTCAAATTACCACCACATGAACAGTATGTATTTTACTGAAGAACACGAAGCTTTTCGTGCAAGTTTTAAAGATTTTCTACAAAAAGAAGTAGTTCCTCACATAGAAAAATGGGAAAAAACAGGAACTATAGAACGCTTTATTTGGAAAAAATTTGGAGAAATGGGGTATTTCGGACTTTCGACTCCAGAGGAGTTTGGAGGAATGGACTTAGATCTATTTTACACAGTTATTTTTTTAGAAGAACTACAAAAAATAAATTCAGGCGGATTTGCAGCAGCCATCTGGGCGCACGAATATTTGGCAATGACGCACCTTAATAAAGAAGGTAACGATTTTATCAAAAATAAATATTTACTACCAAGTGTAGCAGGAGATATGATTGGTTGTTTGTGTATTACAGAGCCTTTTGGTGGGTCTGATGTTGCAGGCATGCGTTCTACGGCAGTAAAAAAAGAAGATAAATATATTTTAAACGGCTCTAAAACCTTTATTACTAACGGCGTATATTCAGATTATTTAATAGTTGCAGCAAAAACAGATCCATCAGATAAATATAAAGGAATTAGTCTTTTTGTAGTTGATAGAAGTACAAAAGGTGTTTCTGCAACCAAGTTAGACAAACTAGGCTGGCGCGCATCAGATACCGGAGAAATTGCATTTGATAATGTAGAAATACCAGTAGAAAATTTACTAGGCGAAGAAGGAAAAGGCTTTCCGTACATAATGCAGCATTTTGCTTCCGAGCGCTTAATTATGGGTGTAAACGCACATGCAAGAGCAGAATTTGCCTTAGATTATACAGTAAATTATATGCACCAACGTGTAGCTTTTGGTAAATCTTTAGATAAATTTCAAGCATTAAGACACAAAATTGCAGAAATGGCAAGTAGAGTAGACATGTGTAAAGAATACAATTACTCGATTGCGAAACGATTAAACGACGGGCAATATGTGGTAAAAGAAGCAAGCATGTCTAAATTATTATCCACAAAAATGGCAGACGAGGTAATTTACGATGCCCTACAAATGCTGGGAGGTTACGGTTATATGGAAGATTACCCTATGGCAAGATTACTTCGTGATAGTAGATTAGGACCAATAGGCGGCGGAACTTCAGAAATTCTTCGAGAAATTCTTGCAAAAATCATTATTGATAAAAAGGAGTACAAACCAGCGACTTAAAAAAATTGACAATTGTTTGGTTTGGTTACGCTCTTCGTTATACTTTTTTAAAACACTTAAGAATTCTCTTAATTATGGTGAGTAAAATACCGTGGTAATCTGTTAATTTTTAATATCACTTAAAATCTTCTGGATGTTTCAAGAAGGTTTTTCTTTTTTTACTAAATATAAATTTGCTATTTTTGGCG
>CAYWOM010000150.1:0-5190 GCA_964459905.1 uncultured Polaribacter sp.
ACATTATCTTGCAGCTTGCCATTTTCATCTTTATAGATTGCTACATGATGATTGTTACCAGTACTCACAAAATCTCCTGCTATAGGCTTGCCGTTTTTATCTAAGATTTCTTTACCAAAATGATTTTTTTTTGCATGTAAATTTTCAACATTTTTAACACCACTAATTACCACCCGTTTAATGGCAATGCCTTTTTCTTTATGAAACCAAATAGGATTTTTTTCTAAATCGGAAAAGGCTTCTTTTGGCTTATTATTAAAAGCAGCTAATCGCTTTTCTAAAATTCTACGCACACCAATATCTATTACTTTTTGAATGCTTTTTAAGTCTTTAAAATTATCTGCATTAACTTCCTTTCTAATGGTATAGTTATTTTCAAAAGTTCTGGTTTTTACTTGTTCTGGAACTAATTTATCTGTTAAAGTATATAGTGGGTTTTTAGCCAATGTATTTTTTCCTGCAAATGCTTTTTTAGCATCACCGCCAAATGCTTCTAATCGGTTTAAAAGCGCTTCTTTATAAGCTGGTTTTGTAATCGTTTGTATTTTCTCTTCGGTAAACTTTGCGTTTACTTTTTCTGTTTTTATAAGTTCTTCTTTTAATTTACCATAAATAGTTTCTTTGTGTAATTGCCCTCTTGGTGTTAATTGTTTAGTTACCTTATAATTATCTTTTCCTTTTAATTTTGTTTTATTCTTATTTTTGGTAACTACTTTATTTTTTGCTTTAAAAGAAATTAAAACTCTTTCTAACTGTTCTTTTGCTTCTTCTCTAAAATTATGTATTGGTAGTATAAATTTTCTTTTTCCTTTACCATTTTTGTCTTTATAAACCTTTGTTATTTTTTGTTTAATGCCAAATAAACTGCTTTTATTATAATCTTCTTCTGTGTTTTTTAGACGCGTAATGGTTGCTAAATTATTTAAATATTGAATATGACTTTCGGAAGTAAAGGCAACCGTTAAAGCATCCATTGCATGGTGCCGGTGATCATTTCTTTTTGTCCAATCTATTATTTTTTCAACCTTTTTACCATGCTTTCTCTCTTCAAGTTCTGTTAAACCTAATGCTTTATATTTTGGGAAATTCAATTCTTTCATAACATTAATTAAATCCCAATCTTCTCTTAGTTTGTCTGTAACTCTACCTGTTGTAGGGGTTACTTTTCTAAAAACATCTTCTAAAATTTGTTTTGCTTTTTTTGCTATGTATTGGCTATTTCTTAAATCTCGCTCAATAAAGCCTTCGGGTAAATCTTTTTCTGAAAGTAGTAATTTGTTATATTTTCCTTTTTTAATTGCACCCGATTTATAGGCACTTTCTACCCGTGCTTTATAATTTTCTAAATCAGAATTATATTTACTATTAATAAAATCAAAAGCTAAAGTATCTGCTTTTGCTAAATTAACACTTCTGTAAGCCAAGGTTTTATTTGAAAAAGAATCATCAAATAATTTTGCTTTAGGTATAATATGCTCAATATCGATCTCTTTAGAAAATAATTTTTCTTGCGGAATGTGTTGATTCGTAAATAAAGTTTTGTAATTATTATCTATTAACTCTTGGTACAATTTGTATTTTATAACATCATTTCTTGTTGGGTTTTTTATCAAGAATTCGGTTTGCAATATTTTTCTAACCTTTTCATTTTCCAGCGTAGCTTTGTTAATATAGTCTGATGCAGCGGCTCTTTCTTTAGCCGATTTTTTTAATTCTCTTGCCAATTCAATTCTTATTTCATCTGGTTTTCCATATTCATCAACAATTTGATTGATAACATTTACCATTTGATTGAGTATTTTCTCTACAACAGGGTTTCGTAAACTATTTTTTGGCAATAAATTTAACGTATCTTTTAAAACACGTTTATCTAAGGCTTCTTTGGTTAAAGAGTTAGAATGATTGTACTTCGCTAAATTACACGCTTCAGAAAACTCATGTCCTTCAATTAAAAATGGTGATATTTTCTTTATAGCTCTTGCACTTAAACTTCCATAATCTTGCTGTAAAGAAACATTTGCCAACATATTTGCATAAGCAGGCTTAAAGCCATACTTAATATGTAATTTTTTCTTTAAAGCTACATTGGCATTACCATATAAGTTTTTATCCTCTAATAAAATTTTATCATCGTCTTGCGCAGCATATAACAAGTGCCAAAACTGATAGCTTTTTTGCTTATCAAAATCATTGCCTCCTAAATTAGCATCAAAATCTAAAATTTTAGAATCTATATTTTTTGCAGTAAAAATAGCCTTTAACTCTTCTTTAATTTCTTGTGGCGATTTCTTTTCCCAATCAAATCCATACCCTTCTTCATCTGCTACTTTTTTATAAACTTCGTACAGTTTTTGGTTTGTATTGTTTCCTTCTATTCCTTCAGAAAAATTAGATTTCCATATTTTTTCATTCAACCCAACAAATTTTAAAACTTGTTTTTCTGTTAGTTTTCCAAACATATTTAATGTTTGAAACAAGGAAGCTTTAATCTCTTCTCCTAAAATTTTATTTTCTTTTTTTTCTTTATTTTTAAATTCTAAAATATTTAAAACAGACCAAATTTTAAATTCTCGGAATAAAGGAGATGATTTGGGAACGGCTTTATGGTTTTTTTCAAGCCTACAATCAGAAATTAAATGTTTTTGGGATTTTAATTTTCGTTGATAAAAAATAACAATATCCCGAATTTCTTTTTTTAATTCTGATGTTAATTCTAAATAAAATTTCGATTGAGATTCCCAAATTTTTTCAAACTCATCTAAATAATCCTGACGGTAAAAAACTTGATTTCTTAAAGAAGTGTGTTTATTTTCTTGTATTTGACCATATAAGTTTTGCCCAACAGTTTCATTCTTAAAATACAATTCTTTACTCCTATCACTAATTGCGCCTAAATAACCGCTAGATTTATTAAGGTTATTATTTATTTCAACTAAAATATAAGCAACTTCTTCAATTTTTAATTGATTTAAAACGGCTTCACTTCGCCATTTATAATGCTGCATCTTAACCGCATCTCTTTTACCCTTATTTTCTGCTGTATAAATTTGATGAATCGCTAAAAAAAGTTTTCTACTATTTTGTTGTCCTTGTCCTTGTAACTTTTGATAAAACTCATCCGTTAAAATATTTGGATAAAACTGTTTTTGAAAATCCCATATTTTATCAAATTCTGCTAGTAAATCAGAACGATAAAAATCAGGAATATATTTCTTTCCACTACCTAATAAAGCATAGACATATTGCCCAACTGTTAAATTATTATCATACAGTTCTTTTGCAATTACCATTCCATCAATTAAACTACCTTCTTCTTCATTTTTGGCTTTTCTACTACTTTTATAACCACGCTTTTTATTTATCGCTAATAATACTCGTGCTAGTTCCTCTAAACTAATTTCTTTAGTAACAGATTTAGCTCTTAATGATAATGTTTCATGCGTAGTATTCTCGCCAATTTCTGTAAGTATTGTATTCTTTGAGATAATATTATTCTTCATTAATATATCTAATAGATTTTTTCTACGAAGTTTAAAGCGCTGTAAATTTCTCCTGGCGCCTCTTTTTTGAGTTCTACTTGCATTAGGAGACAATCCTCTTCCAGCTAAAAAATCATCTACAGGATTTTTAGATTCTGTTACTGTTCCACTTTTGTCAATTTTACTAAAGTTATCATATTGAATGATTCGTACCCCCAACTTTATAATTTCTGATTTTTCGTTTAAAGTTTCTGCTTCGTTTACCAAAGCCCAACCAATTGATGCTGTCCCTAAATCGAGACCTAGAATTTTTTTCATAATAATAAGGAGTTAAATAAGTTTTTAAATTTACAAGAAAAAAATAATATTAGTTTACGGGAACTCGTAAAGAAGTAATAAAAAATAATATTATATTTGTATCACAATTTTGAAATCAATTCACAATAAGGATTATTCCGTTGTGAAAACATTTAAAGCGGCATTATAGCAATATAATGTCGCTTTTTTTTATTTAAACAGTAATAAAAAACAAGTACTAAAGATTTTGTGAGTATTAATTGTTATTTAGTTCTTAATATTTTAGTACCGTTTCTTTTTTATGAATATTACATCTAAAAAATAAAACTAAATTTAATAATGTAAAATATTACAATTTATTTTCGTTATTGTAATGATACTTCGTTTATTTGCATTTGTATGAAATTTATTACTTACTTTCTTATTATTTTTCTTTTTACCATATCTGCAAAGGCACAGGTTGGTGGAGAAAGTGTGTATCAATTTTTAAATCTTTCTACATCTGCTAGGCAAATTGCATTAGGAGGAGAGGTTTTAACGCTCTTAGACGATGTAAATCAGCCAATATGGAATCCTGCTGTTATTAGTAATGAAATAGACAACCAACTTTCTGCAAATTATGCTAGTTATTTAGCAGGTATAAATATTGGTTCTGTAACCTATGCAAAAACAATATCTAGAAGATTTGGTACTATACATGGTAGTATTCAATATTTAGATTACGGAACTTTAATTGGTGCCGATGAAGAGGGTAATGAAACCGGTAACTTTAGTGCTAGTGATATTGCTATTTCTATGGGTTATGCTTTTAACCTTCCGTGGACAAATTTTTATATGGGCGCTAATGTAAAATTAATTAATTCTAATATTAGTAACTTTTCTTCTACAGGCGTAGCGGCAGATTTTGCTATTCTGTATAACAGCCCATACAAGCCATTTAATTTTACTTTAGTGGCAAGAAACGTGGGTACGCAAATAAAATCTTTTAACGGCACTATAGAAAAATTGCCCCTTAAGGTTGCTTTTGGTGCTACTTATAAATTAGCTCATGTGCCTTTAAAGTGGTACTTAACTTTAGACAATTTACAACAATGGGATATTTCTGTAGCAAATCCGTCTGAACAAACTACAGACTTAGAAGGAAACACCAGTAATAATGGAGTTGGCTTTCTTGCAAATACGTTAAGGCATTTTGTAATAGGAGCAGAGTTGTTTCCAGAAAGTGCTATTAATTTAAGAGTAGGGTACAATTTTAGAAGAGCGGCAGAATTAAAACTTCAAAATACGCGAACTTTTAGCGGTATTTCTTTTGGTTTTGGAATAAAAATGAATAAGCTTAAATTTAACTATGCATATTCTAAATTTCATTCTGCAACAAACGCAAGTACTTTTAGTTTACAAATAGATTTAGATA
>CAYWOM010000151.1:0-5189 GCA_964459905.1 uncultured Polaribacter sp.
TAATTATGTTTAAAAACAGCGATTATGACCTGTGTATTTTAGATGTAATGATGCCAAGAAAAGATGGTTTTTCTTTAGCGCAAGACATAAGAACCACAAATAAAGAAGTGCCAATTATTTTCTTAACAGCAAAAACCTTAAAAGAAGATGTTTTAAAAGGCTATGCTGTTGGTGCAGACGATTATTTAAATAAACCATTTGATTCTGAAGTATTATTGCACAAAATTAAAGCAATTTTACAGCGCAAAGAGTCTGATAAATCAACAGAATCTGAGCAATTTGAATTTGTTATTGGAGGTTTTTTCTTTAATTCTAAATTACGTCATCTTTCTGTTGGAAAAGACGGAGAACCTGCAAAACTTTCACCAAAGGAAAGTAAATTATTACGCATGTTAGCCATTCATAAAAACGATTTAATGCCAAGAGAACTAGCTTTAACAAAAATTTGGAGAGATGATAACTACTTTACTTCTAGAAGTATGGATGTTTATATTGCCAAATTACGTAAATATTTAAAAGATGATGAATATGTAGAAATCTTAAATATTCACGGAGAAGGTTTTAGAATGGTAGACAAATCATAAAAAATAAACTTCCCTAACTATAAACTCAATTTGATTATCAAGTTGAGTTTTTGTATTTTTATACTATGGCAGAATTTATTAAAATTTATAATGATAATCCCAACACAAAAGAGATTGATAAAGTTGTAAAAATTTTAAAAAACGGAGGTTTAATTATTTATCCTACAGATACAGTTTACGGTTTAGGTTGCGATATTACCAATACAAAAGCATTAGAAAAGATTGCAAAAATTAAAGGAATAAAACTAGACAAAGCCAATTTTTCTTTTGTTTGTAACGATTTAAGTAACTTATCTGATTACGTAAAACAAATAGATTCACCAACTTTTAAGCTTTTAAAACGAGCTTTACCTGGACCTTACACGTTTATTTTACCTGGAAGTAATAATTTACCAAAAGCATTTAAAAAACGTAAAACTGTGGGGATTAGAATTCCGGATAATAACATTGCAAGAAATTTAGTAGCAACTTTAGGAAATCCAATAGTATCTACTTCTATTAGAGATGATGATGATGTTTTAGAGTATACAACCGATCCAGAATTAATTTTTGAAAAGTGGAACAAATTAGTTGATGCAGTTATAGATGGTGGTTTTGGAGATAATTATGCGTCTACAGTAATAGATTTAACAACCCCAGAACCAACAGTAATTAGAGAAGGAAAAGGAAGTTTAGATGTTTTGTAGTTATAAAGTTTTAAACTTGATAAACACTAAAAAATTATTTAGAATTTCTTGGTAACTAAACTACTTATCTATTTTTTTTGTTATGTTTCGTCTATAGCCTTTTTTTATTTAAAACTAAATCTATTTTAAATCCTTAAATTCCTTTCTACCTAAAGCAAAATATTGCCAAACAATACTTGTGTGTAAATTATAATTTTGTTTTTTAAGCAGCTTTTTACGTTTCTCTAAAAATTTAAAGAAGTTTTTATAAAAATTAAGGTGCGCTTTTAAAATAGCAAAAGTATGAATCGGTTTTAAGTTAAAAATAAATTTTACACCTGCAATTCCGTCTAAAATTAAACGTAAAAAAATCACGAATAAAAACTGTTTTTTTGGTACGTTTTTTACAATATTAAACAAACTATTTCTAAAGTTTAAGTATGTTTTCTTTGGATTTACTTCTTGTAAAGTTGCGCCGCCAATATGAAAAACAGTAGCGTTTCCAACATATTTTACTAAGTAACCATTATTTTGAGCTCTCCAACATAAATCAATTTCTTCTTGATGTGCAAAATAATCTTCATCAAAACCACCTAGTTGATGATACACTTTAGATCGAATACATAAACAAGCTCCTGAAGCCCAAAATATTTCAGAAACGTCATTAAATTGGCCATTATCAGTTTCTAAATCATTAAAAACACGCCCTCTACAATAAGGATATCCATATAAATCTATAAAACCACCAGCAGCACCAGCATATTCAAATTTGGTTTTATTTTTATAATCTAAAATCTTTGGTTGAACGATTGCTGTTTTATCATCATTTTTAAAAACATCTATAACTGGTTCTAGCCAGTTCTTGGTAACCTCAATATCAGAATTTAAAAGACAATAAACATCTGCGTCAATATTTTTTAAAGCATCATTGTAGCCTTTTGCATAGCCACCATTTGTAGCGTTTTTTATAATTTTTACAGTTGGATAAAATTCTTTTACAAAAGAAATAGAAGTATCTGTAGAAGCATTATCTGCCACATAAATTTCTGCTTCATTTGAGCTAAAATTTACAATAGAAGGTAAAAACTGTTCTAATAGTTTTTGTCCGTTCCAGTTTAGTATGATAATTGCTGTTTTCAATGCTGTAAAATTACAGTTTTAATACCACATTTTCTTTAAAATTATCTTAATAATCTAGCTAGTTAGGCCTGCTAATTAAAGGTAGACTCTTTTCTAAATATTTGGTTTATCTAATTAACTTAGAATATTTTTTGATACTATTTTTTTAGTCACAGACTATTTTTTTTTAATATTACTTTGTATACTCAGGAATGGTTTTTAAAAAAATATAGGTTTCGTTTTCGAAATCCATTTTGCAATAAAAATGCTCTAAACCATTTGTAACAATTAAATAATTGGCTTTTAACGTTAAGTTATAACGGGCAATCTGGTCAAAAGTAGCTTGCGTTATTTTTATGGCAGGTGCTTTACATTCTACAACAATATCAGGTTTTCCATCCGTATTAAAAACCAAAATATCGGTTCTTTTTTTTCGATTATTAATGGTTAGTTGTTTCTCTAAAGCAATTAAAGATATTGGGTATTTTTTTTCTTCAATTAAAAATTGCACAAAATTTTGACGAACCCATTCTTCGGGTGTTAAAACCATGTATTTTTTTCTCAAATTATCAAAAATAAGCGTCTTATTTTCATTACTTTTGATTTTGAATTTATAGTTTGGTAGCTTCAATTTTAACATGCTATAAAAGTATACAAAATAGCCATTTAATCTGTTGTTCTAGCTAAAATATTAATCAAAAAAGATACTGTATAGAGTGCCTTTTCCTTTGAAAAGGGTTAGAAATAGTATATATGAACGAAATTAACGCAATTGTTTCAGATATTAAAAAAGGAAATCTAAAGCCTATCTATTTTTTAATGGGAGAAGAGTCTTATTATATCGATAAGATTTCCGATTTTATTGAAGATACTGTTTTAAACGATGCTGAAAAAGGATTTAACCAGCAAGTTATCTATGGCAGAGATGCCACTATAGAAGACATTATTTCTTCTGCAAAGCGATACCCTATGATGGCCGAAAGACAGGTTTTAATTGTTAAAGAAGCACAAGATTTAAGTAGAACTATAGAAAAATTAGTTTCGTATGCAGAAAATCCGCAACCAACAACGGTTTTAGTTTTAAATTATAAGTATAAAAAATTAGACAAGCGTAAAAAAATATACAAAGCAATAGCAAAATCGGGATTAATTTTTGAAAGTAAAAAATTATATGATAATCAAGTTTCAGATTGGATTCGAAGAGTTTTAAATGGGAAAAAATATAAAATTGAGCCAAAAGCTGCATTAATGTTAATAGAGTTTTTAGGCACAGATTTAAGTAAAATTTCTAACGAATTAGATAAGTTAATGCTAATTATTCCAACAGAAAGTATTATAAATGATAAGCATATAGAAGATAATATTGGTATTTCTAAAGATTTTAATAATTTTGAATTGCGAAAAGCAGTAGGTGAGATAAATGTTGTAAAAGCCAACAGAATTATTAATTATTTTTCAGAAAACCCTAAAAACAATCCTTTGGTAATGACTATTTCTTTGTTAAATAGTTTTTTTACTCAGTTGCTTTTATTTCACGGTTTACAAGACAAATCTAAAAGTGCTGTTGCCAAAGGTTTGGGGGTAAACCCTTATTTTGTAGATGATTATTTTTTAGCTGCAAGAAACTATCCAATGCGCAAAGTAGCACAGGTAATTGCATTTTTAAGAGATGCAGATGTAAAAAGTAAAGGAGTTGGTGCAAGCCAATCTCAAAGCGATATTTTAAAAGAATTATTATTTAAAATCTTACATTAAAAGCAACTAGAATTGTTGTTTGTAGACTTACAAAATTGCAAATTCAGGAAAAAACTACATTACTATATCATTTTTCCAAATATAAGGTTCCGGTATGTTTGTGTCATCAATTAATTGACGAATATCAATTTCTATGCCTCTACTTAAATCTGTAATTGGCACATCATTTGGGCCACCCTCAAAAGGGTTTTCTGTATTTTCTCCAATCAATTCCATGGTATGGAAAACCCATGATAGCAAGGCACTAAAAGGAATTGAGAACCAAACAAAATGAGTTGCAATAAATTCTTGAACACGATGCATAATATCTGTTTGCACACTATGGTTTGCCAATTCATCTAATACTCTATGACCAATAACTTCAAAACCTTCCATAACGCCATACGGAAGTAAGAGAATAAAACTCCACACAAAAATGTAATTTAAAGTGGCATATTGCCTTGGATATGGAAAATTTTTAATGCGTTCAGATTTTCCTTGTAGTGTATAAAATTCTTTTAGAACATTCATTAATTCCATGTGTCTAAAATCTTCCAGATAGCCAGTATCCATTAAATCTTTTAATCGTGTAGATTGTATACCTAGTAATTGAGATGCTTTGTTTGCTTTTGCATACACTTTTTTATATTCTTGCTCAGAAATATAGTTTTTTATGGCCTGTTTTTCATCCTCAACATCTTCGCAAACACGATAGTGAGCTTCTCTAAATTCCTGATTCGATTTTTGAGCTTTTAAATGCATTTCCCAAGGTTTTTCTTTTCGCATTTGATATCGCAAAGCTGTTAACCAAGCCACGTGTCTATGCACTAATTCTTTTTTTATGTGCTGTAATTCGTCTGCTGTTAATTTTTTTTCGGCATGTGTGTTTGTAATAAAATCTTTTACCATAATAGTCCAAGTTCTAGAGGTATTTACAATTCCGCCCCAAATTTTGCGGGCTTCCCACAACCTGTCATAAGATGCATTATTTTTAAAACTGACTAAAAATGCAACAGCAGTTCCTAAAACACCTAATGGTAACCAAGGAATGTGTAGCCATTTCCAATGTAAAACATCAAATAAAAAT
>CAYWOM010000152.1:0-5151 GCA_964459905.1 uncultured Polaribacter sp.
CATTAGATTTAGAAATACAACTGTTTCCTATTAAAAAATCTACAAGTTGTTCTTTAGTGTTACTAATATCATCTACAACTATAGTTTGACTTATAAAATTAAGGGGGTAGAAAAAAAATATAATAATAGTTAATATTAACTTATTTTTCCATTTTAGGTCAAATTTTATTCTTTTACAAGGCATAAAATTTACTTTAAAATTAATTCATAAAATTAAAGTAATAAAAGGTAATAAACAAATTAAAATTTAACATAAAATTATATCCAAGGTTTAATAGAACTATGCTTTACTAAACGAGTTATTACTTTCTTAATAGTGAGAAATGATTTCTATATATCGCCATTTCTCCGTTTTTTGTGTACATTACTTCAAACCAATAATCTCTTGTAGCTTCTATATTTCCATTGCTGTTATAACCATTCCACCCAATACCATTTGGTTTTATTACTGTTATTAGTCTACCAATTCTAGTATATACCTTTATAATGGCATTTTTGTCATTTTTAAGATCTGTAATATTCCAAGTATCATTTCTTCCATCGTTATTAGGAGTAAAGAATTTTGGATATTTAAGTGCTAAAAAGTTTAATTTAATATCATTACAAAATCCTGAAAGGTCTCTAACAGTTACCACATATTCTCCTGGACTAATATTATAGAAACGATTTGAGGTTTGAAAAGGACCATTATCTAAAGAATACACATAATTTCCTAAACCTTGTGATACAGTGTTTACTACTATTGAATATGTGTCTACAAAATTTTCTGTTAAAAATACAACTTCAAATTTAGGGTTCGAACTTTCTACGACTACCTCTATAATATTATAATTACAATTAGGGCCAACATCTTGCGTTAATTTAATTGTTTCTACGGTGTAAGTACCAGCTTCTACTGCATTGTAATTTGTTCCTGTTCCTACTAAATTTCCATTTAAATACCAATTAACTGTAAATAGTCTTTGGTCTAAATTAGATGCTAATAAAAGTGGTTTTGTTGTTAAGCCGGTATCATCATCTACACAAATTACACCTCCCTCTATTTTTAAATCCAGCAATGGGTACACAATAATTTCAAACTCGTCTTGGGTAAAACAATCTGGGTTTCCTTCAGGATAAGCAACTACATATATATTTCTTGTTCCAAGATCTGAGATTGTATATTCAGAGGGATCAATTAAACTAGTTCCATTTGAGTTGTTATAATATTCTATAACAACATTAGGTATTGTTAGTGTAGGTAAGGTAATACTCCCGCAAGATTCTAAATTTTGAAAGTTTGCTAAAACTGGTTTGTTAATAATTGTAATGATAAATTCAGATTGATCTGTACATAACAAACGGCCGCCTATTTCTGCGTATACATAAATAGTTTGTGTTGTATTAATAATATCTCCTGCACTTAATTGTGTTCCTTGCCCATTAGGCGCTGTAAAATAATTGCCAACGTTTAAGGGCTGTAATTCAAAAAGTTCACAAGCAATTTGATTTTGAATTTTATCTACTTCAATAGTTAAAATAACTATATCTAATACATTTTCATTTGTACAAGTTTCAATTTCATTGTCTTTATTAAAGATATATAATATTTGACTAGTACTTATAACATCACCAGGGTTTAGTTGAGTTCCTTGTCCTCCAGATTCTGTAAAATAATTTCCATTGATAAGAGTTGGTAAAGTATAGGGGTTACATCTATTTACAAAGGTTAAATTATCTACTAAGGGTTTTGATTTTATTTCTACTAAAAAACTTGTTTCTGCATCACAAAAGGTGTTTTTATTATAGATATAAATTTTTTGAGACGTATTAATAATAGCACCTTCAAATAATTGATTACCTGTTCCGTTAGTTTGGGTGAAATAGTTACCATTATTTAAAGCAGGTAGTGTTGGTAAATTATCTTCGCATCTTAAAATATCGTTTAAATTATCTACTAATGGTAACGCTTTAATAATAATATCTATAGGAATATTTTCTGTACAATTTGGTGTTGTAGTTACTTCTGAAGCATAGAAGTAAATAGTTTGAGAGCTTGTTAATACGGTTCCTGCAGGAAGTAGGTTTACACCACTAGCTTGTGTAAAGTAATTACCAATGGTTGTGTTTGGAATTGTATAGCTACCACAAGCTGTTATATCTACAAGAGCATTTGTGTTTATAATTGTTACATCAAAAGAACTTTGATTAATACAGGTAGTAATCGGGTTTCTATTAAATGCGTATATTTTTTTGCTACTGGTTATTAAATCGCCTGTATTTAACTGTGTGCCAGTGCCATTTGTACCTGTATAAAATTGTCCGTTTGTTATCTGGGGCAAGGCATAAGAGTTACAGGTAATTACGTTGTTAAAACTATCTACAGTTGGAATTTCATTAATAATAATAGCAAATTCTTTTTCTGTACAAAAACTTCCATCTTCTTTTTCTGCATAAAAATAAATAGTTTGGTTTTCTGTTAAAACAGTACCTGCGGGTATTATTGTTCCACTACCATTTGGACCTAAAGAAGCTGTATAAAAAAAAGCATTCGGATAAGTAGGAATTACAAACTGACCACAATATTCTAATGCTAGATTGTATTCTTCGGTAATAAATATAATAAAACTGGTTTCATCAGAACATCTGTCGCTATTTATGTTGTAGATAAAAATTTGAGTTTGAGTTGTAATTATGTCTCCAGGAAATAATTGCGTACCTGTGCCTTGGGAATCTGTAAAATAATTTCCGTTTGTTAAAGTAGGTAATATATATTCTGAACAATCATAAGCATCAGGCAACTCATCAACTAAGGGTAATTGGCTACTATTTATGCTAAAATTAGTAATTGCAAAACAATCATTATTGGTGTTGTTTATAACTTTAACCCAAATATTAATGGGGTTTGTATTACTTATTGGTAACGGAAAATTTGTAGGATTGGGTATTATATTTGTGTTATTATTTGCGTCTTGTTCTGAAGTAAAATAGTTTACGGTATAATCTACATTTATTAAGCCAGTTAATAATTGCGATTCAACTTCAGATGGTATGTTAAAATTAGTTTCAGTTTCAGGTTTACAAACTAAAATATCATCAGGCGTAGTTATTTCCAATTTTAAAATAATTAAATCAAAAGTTAAAACTACATTACAAAAACTATTACTGGTTTTGTTTCTTAATTTTATATAAATTGTTTCTCCACCAGCACTAACATAATTTTCTATTTCAGTTAAAGCAATAGAAATATTATTATTAACATTATCTAAAGAGTTATAATATACAATATCATACTCGTTTTCATCGATTCCTAATATTGCATGATTGTTAAGAGTTAGATTAAAAGAAACAGAGTTATCACTAGCGCATTCTATAATATTATTGGGTTGATTTACTTGTAAATTAGTAACTATAATTTTGTCTTGTATAACACAGTTGTTTAGTAAGTTTGTAATAACTAAACTATACGTACCCGATGCTAAAACCTTTAAGGTTGGGTTGTTTTCGCCTATAAGTGTATTGCCGTCTTTTTGCCAAACATAACTATAGTCTACTGTGTTTGTATATTTAGAGTCTAATGTAATTTCATTACCATCGCAAATTTCTTGGTCTTCACCCAAACTAAAAGTGGCATCAAAACTACCCGACTCAACAAAAACGGCAGAGTCAAAAGTACCATCATTATAATCTCCTATGGCAAACTTTATTCGATACGGGTTGTCAATAATAACATTTGCAGAAGCATTCATTTCTTTAGTATGACCTCGCATGTTTAAAGAAGAGTTAGAAGGATTGTTTACATTATAGGTGCCAAATAAATTTGAATTGATAGAACTACAGCTACTATTGTATAAATTATCTCTAATGTTTTTAATAGATATATTTGTGTTTGTGCCTGGTAAAACTGCCATGTTAACAGACTCCCCTGTATTTAAGTTTGTTAAAATAATGGCAAAAACATCACTAAAGCTACATTGATATTCGCCATACTCGTTAGAAGCAAATAAAAAATTAAAATCGAGTGTGTTTGCTAAAGGAATAAAATCGAACTCTAAAAAAGCGACATCTGTTATTGTAGAAGATTGCCCAGTATCATTACTAATTTCTTGTAAATCTGCATCTCCATTAGATGATATTTGACTGCTTAGATTTTCATTATTGTAAAGACCGCTTGTATATTCTGCAATACCATTTCTAATAATAATGCCTTCGGATATTGGAAAAGCACCAGAATTATTATTAAAATAGGCAACAGATTTATTCGAAGATATGGCAACATTAGATTTAGAAATACAACTGTTTCCTATTAAAAAATCTACAAGTTGTTCTTTTGTGTTACTAATATCATCTACAACTATAGTTTGTGCCAAAAGTTGTATTGAGAAAAATAAAAAACAAAAACAAAAATATTTTTTAATATTACCTACTAAAGGGACTCTGTTTTTAATGGTTTTCATATGAGGGTTTGGGGTTATGAAAAATGATTTAATTCAAAATAAAAGTGAATAGTAAACTATTTAATACATAATAATATTAAAAATTAGGTTATTATCACTAAGTTATTTTCGTAAATTTTACAATTTTGTATCTATTAATAGAGCTTTTCTAATTATAAAAAAAGCACAGGAATTAAGTATAACAAAGTAAATAGATATTTTGGAAAATATAATAACATTCTATTTATAGATGCAACTATTTCCTATCAGAAAATTTACGGGTTCTTTTTGTAGAATTTATTAAATCATCTACACTTGATGTGAGACTTATAAAACTGAGGAGTAAAAAAAAGTATAATAGTAGTTAGTAATAATTTTTATCCAATTTTAAGTCAGATTTTATTTTTTTATAGTCATAAAGAGGAGTTTTTTAAAGTTATATTATAAAGATAGGTGAAATATTTTATTAAATAAATTTAAAATTTAAAAAAAACGACAATTAGATGTTTTTGTTAAGGAATTATCAATTTTAAGCTATATAATTAACAAATTGATATCTCTAAAAGGTAAATCAAACCAATCTGCAACGGTTTTATTTGTTAGAATTCCGTGATACAAATACATTCCGTTTCGCAAACTCTTGTCAAAACGTGCTGTATTTTCAAAACCACCTTCTTCTGCAATATTTAATAAATAAGGTGTAAAAATATTACTAATAGAAACTGAAGCTGTTCTT
>CAYWOM010000153.1:0-5136 GCA_964459905.1 uncultured Polaribacter sp.
AGCTTCAAAATCTTTTTTAATAAAATCTAAACGCTGGTTTTGAAATTTTCTTTTTACAATCGAATATTTATCTAAAATTTCTTGATTTTTAGAGCCAGAAATTAAGGGTTCAAAGCCAAAATTTACTACATTATCATTAATTGTAATAGTTCCTTGTTCACCAAAAAAGAGTATTCTTTTGTCAGTTGTATTGCCATCAAAAGTTAAGTAATATAAAACAGGCGATGTTACATTGTCTGTTAATGTAAAAGTGTCTGTACCTAATAGTGCTATAGAATCTATTGAGACAAGCACGGTATCTTGCATTTTTTGAAGGTATAAAGTTCCTTTTTTAAGTCCTTTAATTTGTCCTTGTACCAACATGTTTCCTTCTTTTTTAGAAGAACAAGCAAACACTAAAATTGAAAAGGCTATTACAGCGATAATTTTTTTCATGAGGTTATTAATTTTCGAATGCAAATATGCTTATTTTATCTAAATATTTGCTGATAATTCCATTAAAATAGTACATAAAATTGCTCCAACAGTGCCAATAGCATATCCAAAAACGGCCAATAAAACTCCTACGGTTGCTAAAGATGGATGAAAAGCTTGTGCTACAATAGGAGCAGAGGCTGCACCACCAACATTTGCTTGGCTACCAACAGCTAAAAAGAAATAAGGAGCTCTAATTAATTTTGCTACCAAAATTAACAAGCCAGCATGAATTCCCATCCAAACAAAACCAATTGCAATTAAACCAGGATTTTCAAAAGCTTGGTTTAAATCCATTTTCATACCAATACTAGCTACTAAGATATAAATAAATATACTGCCCAATTTACTTGCGCCAGCACCTTCATAATTTTTTGCTTTTGTAAACGATAAAATAATGGCTACAATAGTAGAAATGCTAATTAGCCAAAAGAAACCAGATCCTAAGAAAGAAAAAATATTTCGCCAAGTTTGCGATCCCATTGCCGCAACAATATCAGTAAAAAAAGCACTTAAGTATTTTGATGAAAAGTGACCGAAACCAACAGTTCCAAAGGCAATTGCTAACATAATCATTAGATCACCTAACGATGGGTTTCGCTTAACTTTTTGTGTAAAATCTATTACTTTTTCTTTTAATTTTTCAATAGCAGAAGTGTCTGCTTTTAGCCATTTATTAATTTTATCTTTTTTGCCAATACCAATTAGTAAAATTGCCATCCATACATTGGCAACAACAATATCAACAATAACCATTCCTCCATATTTTGATGGATTGTATTGATAAATTTCTAGCATTGCGGTTTGGTTTGCACCACCACCAATCCAACTACCAGCTAAAGTAGAAAGGCCACGCCAAACAGCATCAAAATCTGCACCGCCAACAGTTTCTGGAGAGAAAATAGAAATTAATAAAATAGCTAATGGACCCCCAATTATAATGCCGACGGTTCCTGTAAAAAACATAATTAATGCTTTAGAACCCAAGTTAAAAATAGCTTTTAAATCGATGCTTAGAGTCATTAAAACCAAGGCTGCTGGCAGCAAAAAACGACTAGCTACATAATAGAGTTGAGATTTATTTTTTATAACTTCTCCCATTGTGTTTTCACTTTCCCATTCTGGCGCTATAACTCTAAAAGTTGTAAAAATAGCAGGGATAAAATAAGCCATAAATAAACCAGGAACAATTTTATAAAATTTAGACCAAAAGCCAGTTTTTATATTTTCTGTATAAAAAACAAACCCTAATGAAATCATTAAAATACCAAACACTATTGCGTCATTTGTAAAAATTGGTGCTGTCATTATAATTTATTTTTTTTAAGATGATTTGTATTTAAAATAACGCCTAATTGCATTCTTTTTAAAATATTGTTTGTTGATTTTATTTGAAAATAGCCCATTTTTAATTTTACATTTTTATTTAATTGATGTAAAAAACCTGCGCCTGTCCAATTCTGAGAAAATAAATCGCCTTTAAAATTTAAAAATAGCTCATTAAAAGCATATACAGACCATTTTTTAGAAATCGGATAATTTACAGTTAAATCGTACCGAAACCAATTTCTTGTGTCATCGATTAAATTTACTCTAATAAAACGATGTTCTAATCTAAAACGATGTCTAGCATTAAAAGCACCCCATTTAGATTTTATGTTTACATCTTCGTAAAAACGATATTCGTATAAATTTACAGAAGGTGCATTGTATTCTAAATCTGCTGTAGCATAACTTAAACCTAGTGTAATATTGGTTTTAGGGCTAAAGGCGTAATTAAGACCAAGTCTATAAATTTCTTGTTGAAACTGTTCTGTAAGCTCAAAATATCTAAAATGTGCCATAGTCTTTAAGGCATATTTTTTTGATAACTTATGCGAGCCATTATACATATACCAAGTTCCTAATTGGTTTTCGGGAGCTTTTTGTGCAAGCATTTTAAACGATAAAAAACTTAAACACAATAGCATACTTATTTTTTTCATAGTTTAATTTGATGAATATATTTTCACTTCTTTAAAGGGTGATATTTTTATATTTTCAACGGAAGATTTATAATTTGCCCATTCTAACTTAAAAAAGGTATTTGTTTCATTTAATATTTTTTTAAATTCATTTTTAAACTGTTGCATTAATGTTTTTTCAGTGCTTGTTTGTTCTCCAAAACGAGAACGAATATAGTTGCTTGCTAAACCAAATTTTTGATTTACCGTAACTTCTGGGTTTCTGGTAATTCCTTGTCTTTTATCAACTTTACCTAAATATTTAGCTATTAAATTATCAATTTTTTTAATAATTTCTGTAGATGATTTTATTTCAATTTTATATTGTTTTTCTGCTAAACCATACAAAGTGTCTTCTTTTATTAAGTTAGCTTTTATAGAAGTAGCCGTGTTTTTACTTTCAACTAATTGTTTTACAATACTACTCATTTTTTCTTTATACATTTCCAATTCTTTAATAGCATCATATTTTTGATTGATGGCTTCCTTAGATATTTGTAATCTTGGGTCGAATGCTACTTTAATTTCTTGTTTAGAAACTTGGTTTCCAAAAGTCATTTTTAATTGATAAATTCCTGGTTTAACAGTAACTCCACTGGGTTCTTTTTTAGATGTACTAATTTTTCTAGAAGGGCTTGCAACTCCTTTTTCTCTTAAAGACCAAGTAGTTTTATGAATACCACTTTCTTTTGGAGTTTTAAATTTTAGTGTTCTTATTTGCCTTTCTCCGTCAAAAATTTCTAATTTTATAGAATCATATTTAACTTTACTCTTTTCTTTAGCGGCGTTTTTTATATCTTGCTTTTTATCTCTATTTTCTTCCTTCTCTTCAGTTGGTTTGTTAATGTAATATGAAATTTGTGCGCCCCGTTTTCTGTTTTCACCCTGATACATTGCATCTGCACCAAATCTACTTCCTGTTGGTTGCTGATATGCAGCTTGGTAAGCAGTTGGCGGAGTAAATAAAGCTAACCTTTTAGTGTTTATTGTTCCGTTTGCAATTGCTCTTAACGGTCTAATATCATCTAAAACCCAAGCTGCTCTACCAAAAGTACCAATTATTAAATCGTGTTCTCTTTGTTGAATTACTAAGTCTTTAACAGGAACAGTTGGGAAGCCTGCAGTCCATTTTGTCCATTTTTTTCCTGCATCAACAGAAATATATAAACCATCATCGGTTCCTAAAAACAGTAAGTTTTTGTTTATGGGGTCTTCAATAATACATAAAGCATAACTTTGTACATCGTTTTCATTTACAATGCGTTGCCAAGATTTTCCATAATTTTTGGTTCTATATGCGAAAGGAGCATAATTAAAACGTCTGTAATCATTGGCAACTAATAATGCTTCTCCTTTATTTTTGTTAGATGCTTTTATTTGTGTTATCCAAGAATTTGCTGGTAAACCTTTAATGTTATTCCCAACATTTATCCAGTTTTTACCACCATTTTTTGTAATGTGCACTTGCCCATCATCTGTAGCAGCCCATAAAACGTCTTTTTCTAAAACGGTTGGTTCTATTACTAAAATGGTACAATGGTTTTCTGCACCGGTGGCATCCATAGTTAAACCACCACTTTCTGATTGCTTTAATTTTTCTGGATTATTGGTTGATAAATCGGGCGAAATTACACTCCAAGTTAATCCTTTATCAGTAGATTTATGTACAAATTGCGATCCAAAATAAAGCGTACTATTATTAAAAGGATCTATGTTAATTGCGGCATTCCAATTAAAACGTAATTTTACTTTTGCATCTTTATGTGTTGGTTTAACGCCATAATTATTGCCGGTTTTCCAGTCGTATCTGCTTACAAAACCTTGCTGACTCATAGACCAACCGTACTGTGAGTTATCTTTATCGGGCACCACATCAAAACCATCACCAAAACTAATTTCTTGCCAATAAGAATTTCTAATTCCTTGGGTTTTCCAAACATAGGCTGGGCCTCTCCAAGAACCATTGTCTTGCATGCCGCCATAAACGTTATACGGAAATTCATTATCTACATTTATATGATAAAATTGTGCCACCGGAATATTGCCGATAAATCGCCAAGATTTACCACCATCTTTTGTAATATTTAGTCCACCATCATTACCATCCATCATAAATTTACCATTCTTTGGGTGAATCCACCAAGCATGATGATCTGGGTGGACACCATTATTTGCACGATACGCAGGCATTAATTGTTTAAATGATTTTCCGCCATCTTGCGAAACATTTATGTAAGTAAAAACAGTATACAGTCTATTTTCGTTTTGCGGATCTACATAAATTTCTGAATAATAAAAAGGACGATTTCCAATACCAGGTTTGTCGTTTATTTTTTTCCATGTAAATCCGCCGTCTTCACTTTTGTACAAAGCATTCTTTTTTGCTTCAACCAAAGCGTAAATTATAGCAGTATTACTTGGTGCAATGGCAACACCAATGCGCCCTAAATTTCCTTTTGGGAAGCCTTCTTTTTCGGTAATTTTTTTCCAATTATCGCCACCATCGTGTGTAATATACAAACCACTTCCTGTTCCGCCAGATTTAAAAAACCAAGGATCGCGTTTGTGTTGCCACATTGTAGCAATTATTTTATTCGGATTTTTAGGATCCATAATTAAATCTGCAGCACCCGATTTTATATTTGTAAATAAAATTTGT
>CAYWOM010000154.1:0-5117 GCA_964459905.1 uncultured Polaribacter sp.
ATAAAATTCTGCAACTTATTTTTTGTGCCAGAATTTATTTTTAAATCTATTTTATCGATATATTTTATAATGTCGAAAATTGATTTTTTATAATGATTTGCTGCTATTGTTAGCTTGTCTATAGTAGTTGCGCCAATTCCACGAGCCGGATAGTTTATAATTCTTTTTAAGGCTTCTTCATCATTTGGGTTAATAAGAATACGTAAATAAGATAAAATATCTTTAATTTCTTTTCTTTGATAAAAAGAGATTCCGCCATAAATTGTGTATTCAATTCCTTTTTTACGCAAGGCATCTTCCATGGCTCTCGATTGGGAATTTGTCCTGTATAAGATACAAAAATCATCTGGCGTTAATTGATGATTCATCATGTTTTCCCAAATAGATTGTGCTACAAAACGTCCTTCTTCACCATCAGAAATTGTACGCATTACGTTTATAGAATCTCCTGCATCATTAGAAGTCCAAACTTCTTTGTCTAACTTTGTTTTATTTCTTGCTATTACAGAGTTTGCCGCATTTACAATATTGCTTGTAGATCTATAATTTTGTTCTAATTTAAAGGTTTTTACATCTGGATAATCTTTCTGAAAATTTAAAATATTCTGAATATTTGCACCTCTAAAGCTGTAAATACTTTGTGAATCATCTCCCACCACACAAATATTTCCAAACTTATCTGCTAAGGCTCTTACTATTATATATTGCGAGTGGTTTGTATCTTGGTACTCATCAACCATAATATATCTAAAACGATCTTGGTATTTTGCCAGCGATTCTGGAAAACGCGCCAATAACTCATTGGTTCTCAACAATAAATCATCAAAATCCATAGCACCAGCTTTAAAACATCGGTCTACATATTCTTTATAAATATCACCAACTTTGGGTCTACTTGCGTGTACATCTGCTTCTTGTAAATCTGCACTATTAAAATATGCTCTTACCGTAATTAAACTGTTTTTAAAGGATGATATTCGCCCTAAAATCTGTTTAGGTTTGTAACGTTCTTTATCTAAACTCATTTCTTTGATAATAGCACTTATCAATCGAACTGAATCTTGTGTATCGTAAATAGTAAAGTTCGATGGAAAACCCAATTTATCTGCTTCGGAACGTAAAATTCTTGCAAAAACAGAGTGAAATGTTCCCATCCACAAATTTTTAGCTTCACTTTCGCCAACAACACCTGCAATTCTTGCTTTCATTTCTTTTGCCGCTTTGTTGGTAAATGTTAGCGAAAGAATGTTAAACGCATCTACGCCTTGCTGCATTAAGTGTGCAATTCTGTAGGTTAATACACGTGTTTTACCAGAGCCTGCACCCGCAATAATAATCATTGGGCCATCTTTTTGTAAAACAGCTTGTTTCTGTGGTTCGTTTAAAGAATCTAAGTAATTATTCAAAAGTTATTTTTTAGAAGAATTTAAAGCGTCAATTTAAGAATTCTATTCTTCTTATAGAATTGGTTTTACTTTTTTTATTCACATATTTATGTCTTTTTTTTACTAAAAGTTTGATTAATTAATTAAAAATATCTGTCTTAAAGCAGATAAATACGTTTATCTGTCTAGAAGCAGATAAATACATATATCTGCCCATAGACAGATAATTGTATTGTTTTTTTGATAAATAAATTATATATTTGATTTTAAAATTAGAAATAATGACAAGCATTTTAACTGGAGATATTATAAATTCTAGAAAAAAAAGTGATGCCTCTTGGTTAAACGCCTTAAAAGAAACCTTAACAACCTTTGGGAAATCGCCTAAAGATTGGCAAATTTATAGAGGTGATAGTTTTCAATTAGAAATAAATAATTTTGAAGAAGCACTTTATGGAGCCTTAAAAATAAAAGCACATTTAAAAAAAACAGAAAATATTGATGTTAGAATTGGTCTTGGAATAGGAACAAAAGATGTTAATTTCCCCAATATTACAACGTCTAATGGCGAGGCTTTTATAAACTCTGGCTTTGCTTTTGATAATTATTTAAAAAAACAAAATTTAGCCATAAAAACTCCTTGGCAAGAAATTGATGAAGAAATAAATATTGCCTTAGATTTAGCTTTATTAACTATAGATTCTTGGACACAAAATTCTGCTGAAGTTTTTAAACTATCCTTAGAAAATAAAGAAGCTACACAAAAAGAAATTGCGGTAATTTTAGGTATTACCCAAGGTAGAGTTAGCGAGCGCCAAAAACGTGCCGGCTATGAGCCGATTATGAAATTAGAAAAAAGATTTAGAAAGTTAATTAATCAAAAAACAGCAATATAATGTTACTATTTTTAAAATTTATGTTGGCACATATTTTAGGTGATTTTGTTTTTCAGCCAGAAAAATGGGTAAAAGACAAAGAAGAAAAGAAAGTTAAATCGGTAAGATTGTATTTACATATTAGTGTTCACGCAGTTTTACTTTTACTTATTCTTCAATTTAATCTAAAAGAGTATTGGCTGGGTTTTATACTGATTATTGTTTCTCATTATTTATTTGATCTCTTAAAAATATATGTTCAGAATAAAAAAACAAAACGAATTTGGTTTTTTATAGATCAAGTTTTACATTTATTAATCTTAGTTTTTGCTTTTTTATTGTATACTGATTTCACTTTTTCTTTGAAGTCTATTTTTACTGATAAAAATTTACTTTTAACTATCGCTATTCTTTTAGTAACTTATGTTTCTGCAATTATTATTAAGATGATTATTACACAATGGAATCCAGAAAGTAAAAAAGAAAACGATGATTCTTTGGCAAAAGCAGGACGTTATATTGGTATTTTAGAGCGTTTGTTTATTTTTATATTTGTAGTTACAAATCATTGGCAAGCAATTGGTTTTTTATTAGCAGCAAAATCGGTTTTTAGGTTTGGAGATTTAACAGCTTCTAAAGACAGAAAGTTAACCGAATACATTTTAATAGGAACTTTACTAAGCTTTGGATTGGCACTGTTAATAGGAATTTTATATTTGCAAATATTAAAACGCATCTAACTTATGGAAAATAAATTATTAGAAAGTATTGCCTATATTTTACCGGCTTTAGTAACAGGTTGTGTTGCTTATTTTATGTTTAATGGATTTTTAAATAATAAAAATACTGAAAAAAAACTAGAACTTTTAGCACAAAAAAAGAAAGAAAGTCTGCCTATAAAGTTACAAGCGTATGAAAGAATATTGTTGTTATGCGATCGAATAAACCCGATAAAATTATTAGTAAGAATTAAGCCTATTTCAGAAAATACGCAAGATTATTTACACCTTTTATTAGCCAGCATAGAACAAGAGTTTGAGCATAATTTTGTACAACAAATTATGTGTCTAATAATACTTGGGTAGCAATTACAGCTGCTAAAAATGTAGTAATTAACAACCTAAAAAAAGTTGCTGAAAGCGCAAAATCTGCAAATGATTTACGAGAAAATGTATTAATCGATTATTCTAAAATAGTACCACCAACAGAAACAGTTATTGCAATTATTAAAAATGAAGTAAAAAAAATAGTATCATAAGCTATTATTCTTGTTATTTATTTTAAGGGTTTAAATTTTATTTAACAAAGCAAAAGCCAAGCCTTTATTGATGTTAATAATCAATAAAGGCTTGGCAGTTTTACAAGAGATAATTAATTATATAAAATTAAAACTGTAACCTTATGCCTACTTTATAATTTCTACCTCTTGTAGAAAATCCTAAAATATCATCGTAATCTTCATCTAAAATATTAGTTACAGCTGCAAAAAGAGTTACTGTATCGTCTAATAACTTGTAATTTGTCATAAAATCTAATACTTGATAACTGTCTAAAACAAAGTCATCTCCTGCAGTACCAAAAGAACCATATCTATCAAAAATTGTTCGTTCGCTTACATTTCTATACGTAAAATTGAAAAAAGAATTTTTAAAAGGTGTAATATCTAATCCTGCAACTATTTTATTAGCTGGTATGTAATCATTAAAATCTTCAAATTGATCTCTATTAATATAGGTATATGAAGCGTTTACTGTTAAAAAACTGGTTGCTACAATTTTAGAATTTAACTCAATTCCATTCGCATCAGAAGAACCATTTGCATATTTAAAAGTGTTATTATCAAATATAATTGCATCTGTTTCTTTTCTATTAAAATAAACAACATCTAAAGAAAATCGATTCTTTAAATTATATTCAAAACCAGCTTCAATAGTTTGGTTAGATTCTGGGTTTAAATCTATATTACCAGCAAAACCATCATATAATTGATACAAGCTTGGCGCTATAAATGCCGTGCTATAAGAACCTAATAATTTAAAAGAATTGTTATCATTTATAGCAAAATTATAGGCTACATTTCCGTCATATACAAACTGATTTCCGTACACATTGTGTATATTTAATCGCCCACCTACATTAATACTTAAACCATTTTCTGCAATATAAACAAGACTTGCATAAGGGTCTATTGTATTAAAATTAGCTACGTCTTTATCTATAGTGGCAAACGGCGTAACAGTTTGGTTGCTGTGTTCTTGGTAATTGATTCCTGTAATTAATTGAAAATTCTTTGAAAACTCATATTTATTAACCAAATCTAAATTTAAACTTCTTCCCTTAAATTGATAATTATCTAGCGTATTTGAAAATGAATTAAACTGATTTAAACCTCTTTTTACAGTATTTAAAGAAGCTAAAACATACAATTGCCCATTGTTGTAATTAAATTCTGGCTTAACTCCAACTCTAAATTGCTCTTGATTTCCGGTATTAACATCGCTATCAGAAAATGCGCCTGCATCAAAATCATAATCAAATTTATCAAAATTTAAAAACGTATTAACGCGTATTTTTTCATTTATTTTATACCCTAATTTTAACAATCCGTTTTTAGAACTAAAAGCATCATCTTCAAAAACCGAATTGGTATCACTTTTAGCAGACGACATTCCGTCTATACCAGTTATACTAAAAGAACTTAAAAAATTAAACTTTCCTAAAGTTCCGTTTAAACTTACATTTTGGTTTTTGTCAGATAAATTACCTCTAGATGTATTTGCCGTATTATTTGTACCTAAACTGGTTTCAAAAGAACCAGAAATTTTATCTTTAGATGCTTTCTTTAAAATAATATTAA
>CAYWOM010000155.1:0-5109 GCA_964459905.1 uncultured Polaribacter sp.
AAATGAGTGAAAAAGCTCCTGATTGTGAATCTAGCGACCCTAACGACTGTAGATATTGGTGTTATAAGCCTGTATCTGCTCAGTTTGTAACTGTACCTTTAACAAAACTAGCATCTAATGCAAATACAGTTTCTACACCTGTTCCTGGATACAACAAAACGTATACAAAAAGAGTAATGGTTACTCCTCCTTCTACTACAACTATTGAAATACCTGCTGTTTACGGTAGTATTACAAAAGTAGTTTTAGTAAAAGATGCTTGGAAAGAAGAAGTTACTATTAAAGCCAAGTACAAAACTGTTACTAAAGAAATTTTAGTTAACAAAGGTGGTTTAACTACCTGGAAAGAAGTAGAATGTGAGTTAGTAAACAACAATCCTTTACCAATTAACTGGAATTTAAACAGTGCTGTTTTAACTCCTCAAGCAAAAAGAATCATTGACACTAGATTATTACCAATCTTAAAAGATGGTGTAGCTATTGCTCTTGAATCTCATACAGATGCTAGAGGAACTAAAGAAAATAATCAAGATTTATCTGATAGAAGAGCACAAGCTGTAACAAGCTATTTAATTTCTAAAGGAGTAAATCCTAGCCAATTAACTGGTAACGGTTATGGAGAATCTAAATTAACTAATAGATGTGCCGATGGTGTTTCTTGTACAGAAGCACAACACAGATCTAACAGAAGAACTACTTTTAGAGTTATAAACCAAAAGTAATTAGTAAACTATAATTTTTTATAGACACTTAAAAAACCGAAGCAAAAGCTTCGGTTTTTTTTTGATTAAATATTTAGTAATTATAATAAACAACAAATGAATTAATAAGTAATCTCTTTTTTACTGAATATTATTCTTTTGAGTAAGCTATTATTAAATGATTAGTAAATACATTTTTTGCTCTTTCGATTGCATCTTTTTTCCAATTATTTATGTACTAATATCTAAAAAGGGGCAAAATCAGATTCAAAATTTTAATTGACGACTACTATAAGGGCAATGAATTCATTATTCTTAAGTTTATAAACAGCAAAAGCATCTAAACCTGTTTTCATAAAATTAATTCTTCATTCTATAAACAAGTTGCGCTGTTTGCTCTTTCTTTAGAATATTAATAAAAACTGCATTACTCTAGAATCAGAATTAATTACTAACATTTTACGAACATCCTTTACAGTCCAATTTCTAAAACCTAATTTTTTAGATTTAAAAAGGTAATTCTCCACTCTATTATATATATTACAAGTAAAAAATAAAAATTATAGAAATAAAAAACCAAAGCAAAAGCTTTGGTTTTTTAGGTTAAAACAAGTATTAAAATTTAATAATTTTCTATAACCGATTGAATAAAAGGATAATAGTATTCTGTTAAAATTAAGCCTTTTTTATACCCAATCATATTTCCTTTTTGATCTACAAAAACTAATGTTGGAAAAGACCTAATATTGTACTTGCGTTTTAAATTATAATTAGCTTCTAATTTATCTGAAGACAACAAATCTTTATTTCGCGGATCATCTGCTTCGTATAATATTAAATCTTTATCGGCTATTTCTTTAAATTTTTCTGTGTGAAATAATTTTTTATCTAAAATTTTACACGGACCACACCAATCTGATCCTGTAAAATAAATTAAAATTGGCTTGTTTTCTTTTTTTGATTTTTTTAATGCTTTTTTAAAAGTCGATTCCCAATTTAATGCAACTGCTTCTTGTACTGTGTTGTTTTCTTGAGAAAAACACATTCCAACAAAAGAAAAACAAATTACAAAACTCAATACGCATTTTTTCATCTAACTAGTTTTTTCAAAAGTATCAAAAATAATACCAAAAAAAAAATAAGAGTGTGACTTTAAATAAAATATTGTGTCTTATACTTGTTATGTAGCCTAAAAAAATCTACTCCCTAACAAAACAATCAAAAAAAAAACCGACGTTTTTAACGTCGGTTTTTAAGTAAATGAGTTTTAATCATTGTATTAAACTGTTCTTTTTGGTTTTCTAAAAAAACAGTTTCAATTTCTAAAAAAGAGACATCATTTAGTTTATCTACTAATCTTATATAATCTTTTTCTGTAGTTATAATACGTTTTTTTGATTCTTTTATTGTTTTAAAATCTTCTTTAATTTGATCAATTTCTTTAGTAGAAAATTCATGATGATCTGAAAATTTTAAATGTTTAAAATTAATATTTCTATCAGTTAAAAAATCTGTAAGTGGTTTTGGATTTGCTATTCCAGTAATTAATAAAACTTTATAATCTTTAAGATGTTCTATAGAAATTTGCTTGTTACCTGACAAGGTACTTGCATAAGAAATAGCTGTAAAAAAAATCTTTTTATTATATTTTTCTAATTTATCTTTTATCAGCTTTTGTTCTTTTAAACTTATGCTATCAGGACATTTTGTAACCAATATTACATCGGCACGTTTTGCTCCAGTACTGCTTTCTCTTAAATTTCCTGTTGGTAGTAAAAAATCATCGACAAATAAATCGTCATATTTTGTAAGTAAAATATAAAAACTTCCTTTTACTTTTCTATGTTGAAAAGCATCATCTAACAAAACAGTATTTAAAGAATTGATAGCAAGTAATTTTTTAATTCCTGATACTCTATTTGCGTCTACAGCTACCTTAATATTTTTAAATTTTTTAAAATACTGCAAAGGTTCATCACCAACATCTTCTACAGCATGGTTTTTATTTAGTAACACAAAGCCTTTTGTTTTACGTTTATAACCTCTACTTAAAACAGCAATTTTATAGGTATGGTTTAGCAAACGAATTAGATATTCTATTTGCGGAGTTTTACCGGTACCACCAACACTTAAATTACCAACAATAATTACGGGTACATTAAATGATGTTTGTTTAAAGATGCCTATATCAAAAAACAAATTACGAATTGAAGTTATCAAATCGTATAACACAGCAAAAGGATAGAGTAAAAATCTAGCTAGTTTCATCAACGTAAAAATACATTAAAAATGTTAACTTTGATTTTCAATTTATTATAAAAATGACAATAAAAGACATCACAAATTATATAGAAAAAATAGCACCATTAAGCTATGCAGAAGATTTTGATAATGTTGGCTTATTGGTAGGTAATTATGCTACAGAAATAACCAATGTTTTAGTAACACTAGACACTTTAGAAGAAACTGTACATGAAGCTATTAAAAATAACTGCAATCTAATTGTAAGTTTTCATCCGATAATTTTTAGCGGATTAAAAAAACTAAATGGCAATTCTTATGTAGAAAGAGTTGTGCTAAAAGCCATAAAAAACAATATTGCTATTTACGCAACGCATACCGCTTTAGATAATTCTAAAAACGGTGTTTCAGCAAAAATGTGCGAAATATTAGGCTTACAAAACACAAAAATTCTAATTCCAAAAAAAGGGATTATAAAAAAACTAACCACATTTGTTCCTTTAGAAAAAGCAACAGCTTTAAGAAATGCGCTGTTTACGGCAGGTGCAGGAAATATTGGAAATTACGACCAATGTTCTTTTAGTATTGATGGAGAAGGCACTTTTAGAGGCAATGAAAACTCGAATCCGGTTATTGGCAAAAAAGGCAAACTTCACACAGAAAAAGAAACGCGAATTAGTGTTCTTTTTGAAAGTAAAAATGAAGCTAAAATTTTAGAATCCTTACAAAAAAATCATCCGTACGAAGAAGTTGCTTATGAACTAATTACTACAGAAAATGTACATCAAAATATAGGTATGGGAATGGTTGGCCAACTCACTGAAGAAATGGATGAAACAGCCTTTTTAATTTTTCTAAAGAAAACCATGAAAACAGCTTGTGTTCGTCATTCTAATTTTATCAATAAAAAAATAAAAACAATTGCAGTTTTAGGAGGTTCTGGAAGTTTTGCTATTCAAAATGCAAAAAGAGCTGGAGCAGATGCTTATGTGAGTGCAGATTTTAAATATCATGATTTTTTTAAAGCCGAAAACAGCATTTTATTGACAGATATTGGGCATTATGAAAGTGAACAGTTTACAAAAAACCTTTTGGTTGATTATCTTACGAAAAAATTCACTAATTTTGCAGTCATTTTATCAGAAAAAAGTACAAATCCTATTTATTATAAATAACCATGGCAAAGAAGAAAGAAGTTTCGGTTGAAGGAAAATTAAGAGCATTATATGACTTACAGTTAATTGATTCTAGAATAGACGATATTAGAAACGTACGAGGAGAATTACCTTTAGAAGTTGAAGATTTAGAAGATGAAGTTGCCGGTTTAAATACTAGAGTTGCTAATTTAGAGCAAGATGCTGCTAATTTAGAAACAGATATTAACAACAAAAAATTAGCTATAGAAGAGTCTAATTCTTTGATGAAAAAATATGACGAGCAACAGCAGAAAGTTAGAAATAACAGAGAGTTTGATTCTTTATCTAAAGAGGTAGAATTTCAGGAATTAGAAATTCAGTTGGCAGAGAAGAGAATCAACGAATTTAAAGTTAAAATTGCTCAAAAAATGCAAGTTATTGATGCTACTAAAGAAAAGTTAGCAAAACAAGAACAGCACTTAAGTCATAAAAAAGCTGAATTAGACGCAATTTTAAAAGAAACTGAAAAAGATGAAAAACTTTTATCAGAAAAATCTGAGGAATTCTCTAAGTCTTTAGACGCACATTTATTTTCTGCATACAGCAGAATTAGAAACAAAGTTAAAAATGGTTTGGCTGTTGTAGCAATAGAGCGTGGTGCTTCTGGAGGTTCTTATTTTACAATTCCACCACAGGTTCAGTTAGAAATTGCTAATAGAAAAAAAATTACTATCGATGAGCATAGTGGTCGTATTTTAGTAGATGCTGCTTTGGCTGAAGAAGAAAAATTAAAAATGGAGAAATTCTTTTCTTAATCTTTCTACTCATAAATTATAAAAAACTCGAAACTTTTAGGCTTCGAGTTTTTTGTTTTATATAGAAAAATAATTCAAAACTGCTTCGCTAAAAGAGACAAGAATCAAGACTAAGTTAACTTTTCTTATTCTTTTTTCACACATAGATTGTCATTCTGAAAAGAATCTTTTACCCCACCCTATGTTTACCCTTTTAGGGAGAGACTTTTCAGAGAT
>CAYWOM010000156.1:0-5093 GCA_964459905.1 uncultured Polaribacter sp.
GGATAATTCTTGATAGACAACACTAATACCCAATAACTGACCATCGTGCGTGTTTTTAGGTTTTATTTCTTTACCATTCAATAATACTTTACCAGCATCTTTTTGATGTACCCCACTTAATATTTTTACTAATGTAGATTTTCCTGCTCCATTTTCACCTAGCAACGCGTGAATCTCTCCGGGCTTGACTTTAAAATTTACATCTTTAAGAACAGAAACAACACCAAAGGATTTTGATATTCCGGTCATTTCAACTCGGTATTCACTTTCTGAATTTTTCATATCAAATGAGTTTTTAATTATTAAAATAATGCTTTTGGATCGTAATACTTTGCAGCGTTCTCTTTTGTTATAAGTAAAGGTTCCGTGAATGATGTTTTTGGAAAATCTCTTTTTCCATTCATATATTGAATTGCATATTCTACTGCATTTTTACCAATTTGTACTGGACTGTTCATTGCTGTACATCCGTAAAAATCAGTATCCATAATGTATTTAATTGCTTCTTTTTGCCCATCTGCACCTGCAATAATTAAAATATCATCTGTTTTACCAGCTTGTTTTATAGCTTTAATTGCCCCTAAAACACAAACATCAGATTCCGTAATAACTACATTAATATCTGGATGCGCAACTAAAACATCTTCCATTGCTTTTAAACCCCCAGCATAAGACCATTCTGTATACATTTGCGTTCTAACATCTAAATTAATACGTCCTTGAGTTCTTAATTGCTCTTCCGTAATACCTTCTAATAAACCTTGCTTTCGTGTTCTTCCTACAGGGTTTCCTGCATTACCACTTAATAAAGCTATATTCATTTTTTTGTTTCCGAATTTTTTTGCTGCCCACTCACCTGCTAACGCACCATTTGCACGGTTATTAGACTGAATTGTAGTTACAAAATCTGCAGAAGGATCTATAGAACTATCAATAATAAATACAGGAATACCAGCAGCTTTAGCTGCTTTAGTTACCCCTACTAAGGCATCTGGATCTTTTGGATTTAATAATAAAGCATCAACTCCTTTTGTTATTAAATCTTCAACAGCTGCAATTTGCTTATTAATATCATTCTGACCATCAGCAGATAAAAATATCATTCCATTTTTTTCTGTACTTGCTTTAATACTCTGTAACAAAGCTTGATAATATGGGGCATTTAAAGAAGGTGTTGCATACCCAATTTTCTTCCCTTTTAGATCCATAATACTCTGCACAACTTCACTTGTATCTACAGCACTATTTACAGTTGCTTTAGTAGAACTTTTTTCTTCTACACAACTAGACAAGCTAAACAGCATTACAAATACCATTGCCAACTTTACTAAGTTTCTTGTTTTTTGTACTTTCATAATTATTAGTTTTAGTTTATTTATTAATTTATTAAGTAATTTTTATTAAAATAAGGTAATATCTAATTGTAGTACTGTCTTTTTTCTTTCTGGATTCCACATTGCCATTACTTCTACCGGCAATTTATAACTCCCAATATTAACACCTTTACTTAAAGCACGCCCAACATTTATGATATTCCCTTTACCTTTTGTATAAAAAGTGTTATCTGTATGAAAAGACCAAGCCCCACCAATAATACCATTTAATTTAACACCATCCTTTTCAAAAAGTTGCGCTTTAAACTCTGCATATTGAGTCCAGCTATCTGTAAGGTCACCATTTGAATCATAAGCCAAGGTACCGTCTGAATTTCTTCCAACATCTTGAGATTGACCAAAAAGGATTACACCATAGTAAATAGAAGATTTCCCAAAGTTATATCCAAAATTTAGATCTAAAAAATTATATGCTGTTTCTCTATCATATGTCCAAGAATCAAATGCAACTCCAGACGCTTCAATATCAGTAAAGTTATTATGCGTTACCGCCTCTACAAAAAACTTATCTGTAAAACGATATACCGCATAGGTAGAAAACTCTTTGTACGGGCTGCCAGAACTCGCAAAACTAACACCACCCCAAAAACCAAAAGTAAACTTAGTGTTTTCACTATTATACTCTAAATTAGTAGCGAACATTGGACCGGACTGAACTTGAAAACCATGCCATGTGTGCATATTTTTAAGATGTGCACCAAACTTAAAAGGCTGATATTCTTTTTTCATTTCCATTGAACTCTTTTCCCCTGACCTTTCCGTTTTTTCATCTTGAGCCTGCGTATTCCCTAAACTCATTAAAGCCACAAAAACCGCAATAAGTATTTTAGTAAAACTAAAAGAACTTTCTTTATTACCTATTTTCACTTCTTTACTGAACAAGTCATTTTTTTTCTTGTTGAATTTCTTCATAATTTTAGTTAGTTTGAATAATTTAAAATTTTAATTATTAAACGTCTTTTTGACGTTTTATTTTTCAAATGTAATAATAAAATATTAAAACCCTAATTTTTTATTAAAAAAAATCAATTTGTAATAATTTTATATCGTAAAAATTGCATTAATAACAAATTTTAAATACATTCGCAATAATACCTTATCAATTGTCAATACTACGTTTAATAAAATATTAATAACTGTTAAAATTGATTATTTAATTTTTAAAAATTTATTTTTGTACCTTGAAATAAACTTATGAAACACGAAATAATACCAAACATATCTGTTGATTGCGTAATATTTGGATTTGATGTATTGTCAAAATCATTAAACATTCTTTTAACAAACAGAACATTAAAAACACCTAATAAGGAAAACATAATTATTGATGATTATGTTTTAACTGGTTATCACATCTACAAAAGCGAAACATTAGATTCCGCAGCAAGCAGGGTTTTAAAAGAGTTAACAGGTTTAAGTAATTTATACAAAAAACAATTTAAAGTTTTTGGAAACCCAGATCGTTTAATGAATCCGAAAGACATTCTTTGGGCAGAAAGTGAAAACTTTAACTTAAGAACGATAACCGTTGCGTACTACTTTTTACTACAAACACACGAAGTTAATTTAGAAGAAAACCCTAGTAATTCAAATTGGTTTCCTATAAATGGTTTACCAGAATTAGGGTTTGATCATAAGCAAATAATAAAAGAGGCCTATGAGGATTTAAAATTTAAATCGCTGCACGAACCTATTACATTTGAGCTTCTCCCAGATAAATTCACCTTAAAAGACCTGCAAGATTTATATGAATCAATTTTAGGCATCACTATAGACAACAGAAACTTTAGAAGAAAGTTAATCAAGAAAAAATATATTATTGCTTTAGACGAAAAACAAACAGGCGTTTCTAAAAAACCAGCCCAACTCTATATGTTTAGCAAAGATATTTATCAAAAAATGTACGAAAAAAACTTTTTAATTAATATTTAAGCCCAAAAAACAAAGTAAATAATAAATTGCTAATCTATATACAGAAAACTATCTTTGCATCTTCAAATATCAAAAAAGATTAATGATTAAAATTACTTTACCAGACGGAAGCATAAAAGAGATTGTTAAAAACAGTACTCCTTTAGATGTTGCAAAAAGTATTAGCGAAGGTTTTGCTAGAAATGTTATTTCTGCAAATTTTAACGGAACAACAGTTGAAACAACTACACAATTAACGGTAGATGGATCTTTATTATTATATACCTTTAATGATGATGATGGAAAAAAGGCTTTTTGGCATTCATCTGCGCATATTTTGGCAGAAGCTATTTTAAGTTTTTATCCGAAGGCAAAATTAACCATTGGCCCTGCAATTGATAATGGATTTTATTATGATGTAGATTTAGGCAATGATGTTATTTCTGATAAAGATTTTCCGTCTATGGAAAAGAAATTTATAGAAATTGCTCGCGGTAAACATGAGTTTTCTATTCGTCCTGTTTCTAAGGCAGATGCGTTATCTTTATATAAAGGAGAAAATAATGAATATAAAGTTGAGTTGATTGAAAATTTAACGGATGGCGAAATTACATTTTGCGATCATAGTAATTTTACAGATTTATGTAGAGGAGGCCATGTGCCAAATACAGGAATTATAAAAGCGGTTAAAATAATGAGTGTTGCCGGCGCATATTGGCGTGGCGACGAAAAAAACAATCAGTTAACACGAGTTTATGGAGTTAGTTTTCCGAAACAAAAATTGCTAACTGAGTATTTAGAATTATTAGAAGAGGCTAAAAAACGTGATCATAGAAAATTAGGTAAAGAATTAGAATTGTTTACTTTCTCACAAAAAGTAGGTGCTGGTTTGCCTTTATGGCTACCAAAAGGAGCTGCATTGCGTTCTCGGTTAGAAGATTTCTTAAAAGCTGCACAGAAAAAAGCGGGTTACGAGATGGTAATGACGCCACACATTGGTCAGAAAGAATTATATGTTACTTCTGGTCATTATGAAAAATATGGTGAAGATAGTTTTCAGGCGATTAAAACGCCGAAAATGGATGAAGAATTTTTATTAAAACCTATGAATTGTCCGCATCACTGTGAAGTTTATAATTTTAAACCCTATTCTTACAAAGACTTACCAAAACGTTTTGCAGAATTTGGTACAGTTTATAGATACGAACAAAGTGGAGAATTACACGGTTTAACACGGGTAAGAGGTTTTACACAAGATGATGCGCATATTTTTTGTACACCAGAACAATTAGACCAAGAATTTAAAGATGTTATCGATTTAGTATTATATGTTTTTGGTTCTCTAGGTTTTGAAGATTTTACAGCACAAGTTTCCATTAGAGACATGGATAACCCAAATAAATATATTGGTGATGTTGCCACTTGGGAAATTGCAGAACAAGCAATTATTAATGCAGCTACAGATAAAGGCTTAAATTTTGTAATTGAAGAAGGAGAAGCAGCCTTTTATGGTCCAAAATTAGACTTTATGGTGAAGGATGCTTTAGGTAGAAGTTGGCAACTTGGTACGATACAAGTTGACTATAATTTACCAAAAAGATTCGATTTAACTTACAAAGGTGCAGATAATCAACTACACAGACCTGTAATGATTCATAGAGCACCATTTGGTTCTATGGAGCGTTTTATTGCAGTATTGCTAGAGCATACGGGAGGAAACTTTCCTCTTTGGCTAACTCCAGATCAAGTTATCTTATTGCCAATCAGTGATAAATATCAAAAATATTC
>CAYWOM010000157.1:0-5083 GCA_964459905.1 uncultured Polaribacter sp.
TTATTTCTGCTGGAAATGATGGAAACGATGGTAGCTCTAATGCAACACCTTTAGAAGGTAATAATGCATTTGATAAATTAAGTGGTTTTAAAACCTCTAAAAACAGTTTAATTATTGCCAATGGGCAAGATGCCACAATTAATGCAGACGGTACTTTAGCAGCCGTAAATAGAAACTCTAGTAGTTCTGAAGGGCCAACAGACGATTATAGAATTAAGCCAGATTTAATGGGTAATGGTACTGGTTTATATTCTTCTTACGAAAGTGCAGATGATGCATATAATACTATTTCTGGAACTTCAATGGCATCACCAAACGTTGCGGGGTCATTGTTGTTATTACAACAATATTATAATGAATCTACCGGTGGTTTTATGAAAGCCGCTACCTTAAAAGGGTTGGCATTGCATACTGCAGACGACGCAGATATTGTAGGACCAGATACACATATGGGTTGGGGATTAATGAACACAAAAGTTGCCGCAGAAACAATAACAAAAAATGGTTTTGAATCTTGGATTTCAGAAGAAGTTTTATCCAACGGATCAACTTATTCAATAAAAGTAAAATCAGATGGTTTTAGCCCTTTATTAGCCTCTATTTCTTGGACAGACAAACCTGGAGAAATAAACGAAGGAATAACAAACGACACAAAAGCAGCATTAGTAAACGATTTAGATATAAGGGTTACTAAAGATTCTAATGAGTACAAACCTTGGAGATTAACAGGTGTGTATAGCAATGAAAAAGGAGACAATTTAGTAGATCCTTTTGAAAGAGTAGATATTGCAAATGCTTCAGGAGAATACACCATTACCGTAACACATAAAGGAACGTTGGCAGAAGACCAAAGGTTTTCTTTAATTGTAACGGGTATTTCTGGCGAGTTTACTTTTTTAACAAATAGTTCAGAAAAAGCGCAATGTTCAGACCAAGATGCTACTTTTAATTTTGAATACAGACAAGCAATTGCTGGTACAACTCAATTTACAGTTGTTGGAGCACCTGCTTTAGCAACAACAGTACTTTCTGAGTCATCTTTAAATGCCGATGGAAATTTTACAGTTACTTTTGGTAATTTAATAAATGTTCCTGCAGGCCCTTATGATATAGAAATTATTGGAAATAATGGAAATGAAACACAAACTAGAACAGTAAGATTGATTGTTTACCATCAAGATTTTTCTAAAAATCCATCAGCTTTAGAATATCCTGAGAACGGAGAAAAAGGAATTTCTTACACAAAAATTGGTTTGGTTTGGGAAAACAATTTAAATGCCAATAATTATACTGTTGAGGTTTCAAAATCACCATCTTTTACAAGTATAGAGTTTACAGGAGAAACCAATAGTACTTCTTTCGAAATTGAAGGATTACAGAGTAATGCTGTTTATTATTGGAGAATAAAACCAAAAAACGATTGTGGAGTAGGAGAATATTCATCAATATATAGTTTTCAAACAGGAACAAAAGATTGTACAAACGTATATTCGGCCTCAGATTTTACCAATGCAACAGCAATGCCGTTTACTACAAACCAAACGTTTTACGTTCCAATAGAAATTACAGAAGACTTGTTAATAAACAACATTATAGTTACTGCAGATATTACACATACAGATGTACAAGATTTAACTTTAACCGTTAAAGAACCTATTGCAAACGGAACAAAACAAGCCATATTATTATCTAAAGTTTGTGATGATACAGATGATATTACCAATGTAACTTTTGATGATGATGCAGACGATTTAGTGTGTAGTTCAGTAAAACCTGCCATTTCTGGAAACGTAAAACCAGAACAAGCTTTAAGTGGTTTTGGAGGAAAAATGTCTAAAGGAACTTGGATTTTTGAAGTAAATGATTTCGATTTATTTGATGGAGGACAAATTAATAGCGCTTCTATTACTATTTGTGCTTCTCTAGAAAACACCAATATTCCGTCATTTACATCTTCTAAAATTAAACTAGATGCAAATTCTACTTACACAATTACTACCGTAAATATGGAAGCAACAACTGCTTCTGAAACATCAGAACAACAGATGTATACTTTGGTAGAAAAACCAACAAAAGGAATGTTACAAAAAGATGGCGTAGATTTAAATGTTGGTGATACTTTTACACAGGCAGATATTTCTTCTAATAATTTACAATTTGTAAATACACAATCAGCTTCATTTGCAGATCAATTTAAAGTAGATGTTACAAATGCAGCAAACGGATGGCTGGCAAACCAAATAGTTATAATAGAAGAAAACACCTTAACAATAAATGATTTTTCTTTAAACAATGTTTCTTTTTGGCCAAATCCAACCAAGAATATTTTAAATGTAAAAATGGATACATTTACAAGAGAAAATATTGTAATTACTGTATTCGATTTACAAGGTAGAAAAGTTATTACTTCTACAAATAAACCTTTAGAACAAGCTTTTACAAAAGCAATCGATACAAAAAATATATCTTCAGGGGTTTACTTATTAAGTGTTTCACAAGGAAACAAGAAAACAACTAAAAAGATTATTATTACTAAATAATTTTCTTTTAAGTTGATGTAAAAAAAGCCAGAATTTATTTCTGGCTTTTTTTATTTTAAAATATCGGTAGGCAATCCATCAATACTAGTTTGGTTTTTATCTTTCCAATACTGTTTAACTTTTTCTTCTCCTTGGGCAATTGCCCAATCATTTAATTGATTTCTATCACCTTTATATTCATAAAAAGGAATAGACATTCCGCAAGAATCTTGAGCGCTTTCAACAGTAATATCAAAAATTTGTCTTGCACCAGGAATTTCTGGAAATAATGAAATTACATCTTTCCATTCTGTGTCTTTAGGATGAATCACTTTCCCTTTTCCGTAAATTCTAAGGATGTTAGGATTACCTTCAAAAGCGCAAAACATTAAAGTGATTTTATTATTTTCTAAAATATGTGCAGCAGTTTCATTTCCACTCCCAGTTAAATTTAACCAAAGAATTCGATTTTCATTTACTACTCTAAAAGAATCCATTCCTTTTGGTGATAAATTTATTCGTCCAGAATTTGGTGCAGTTGCCACAAAAAACATTTTTTGAGCCTCCATAAATTTTTGAACTCTGGAAGTAATTTTTGTATAAAATTTAGACATTTTAAATTTCAATTTAAGATTCCCAATTTACAAAATATGGCACTATAAATTTATTACCTTTAGGCAAAATAAAAACCTTTTTTATGGAGTACGGATTTTTGTCAGTAATACCACCAATTGTTGCTATTATTTTAGCTCTAAGAACCAAGCAAGTATATATTGCGTTGTTATTTGGTATTTGGTTTTCTTGGTTGATAATAAAAGGCTGGAATCCGTTAGACGGAACCTTGGCAATGATAGAAGGCATGGTAAATGTTTTTAAATCTGAAGGAAATACAAGAACCATTATGTTTAGTGCGTTGGTTGGTGCGTTGTTAATTTTTATTCAATTTTCTAGAGGTGTAGAAGGGTTTATTAATATTATCAATAGAAAACTGGTAAAACTAGAAAATAAAAAGACAGGTTATAGCAGAGTAATGGTGCAAATTTTAGCCACTCTTACAGGCTTATTATTGTTTGTAGAAACAAGTATTAGTTCTTTAACTGTAGGTACTTTGTACCGTCCTAATTTTGATAAACTAGGAATTCCGAGAGAGAAACTCGCTTACATTGCAGATTCTAGTTCTGCACCATCATCCATTCTAATTCCGTTTAATGCTTGGGGCGCATTTATTATGGGTTTGTTATTAACACAAGGTATAGAGAAGCCGCTTCCTCTTTTATTAAACTCTATTTTATATAATTTTTATCCATTATTAGCAATTGTAATATTGTTTATCATCATCTTATCCAAAAAAGATTTTGGACCCATGAAAAATGCCGAAAAAAGGACCAAAGAAACAGGTTTGTTAATGAACCCAGGTTCTACACCAATGGTTTCAGATGAGGTTACCTCTTTTCCGCCAAAAGAAGGCATTCCTGCCAAAGCGTATAATACGATTGTGCCGCTTTTAACTATGGTTTTTATGATGCCAATTAATTTGGTATATACAGGTTGGGATGCTGTAAAAAAATCGACATCAACTTTAGACCATATACAGCAAGCAGTTGGCGAAGGTTCTGGTTCTTCATCTGTTTTATACGCTGTAATTACAGCAATATTGGTGGCAATGATACTCTATTTTATACAAGGAATTATGAAGCCAAAAGAAGCGGTGAGCTTAACATTAAAAGGAATTAGCGAGTTAATGCCTTTGGCTTTGTTAATGTTATTAGCATTTGCCATTGGAGATGCTTGTAAAGAATTAGAAACCGGAATTTATGTTGCCAACGTAACAAAAGATTGGTTGTCGCCAGAGTTATTACCTGCTGTTGTTTTTATAATTAGCTCGTTTATTGCCTTTTCTACAGGAACTTCTTGGGGAACTTTTGCTATTATGTTGGCAATTTCTGTACCTATGGCAAATATGCATGGTGCAGATTTAACAATTGTGGTTGCGGCAACTTTAGGTGGCGGAATTTTTGGAGACCATTGTTCGCCAATTTCCGATACTTCTATTATTTCTTCTATGGCTTCTGCCAGCGACCATATAGATCATGTAAAAACACAATTGCCCTACGCGCTTTTTGGTGGTGCAATTACTACTATTTTGTATTTAATTATTGGTTTTTGGGGTTAATGAAAAACTAAAAAACACCATTTCTATACATCTTACTTTTTTTGAGAACGATTTAAATTAAATTTATGAAAGATAATAAGCTAATAAAAAAAACCACTAAAACAATTAGTGATGGTGCAGATCAAATTTTAGAGCAACTTAAAAGCGGACTTTCTAAAATTGGTGATTTAGGAGCGAGCACAAAAAAGAAGTTTATTGATTATGTAAAAGATGTTTTTAATGTTTTACCGTTGTTAGAAAAAGCAGGTTTTAGAACAAACAGGTTAATCGTTGGGGTTTCAATTCCTCCTTCTGTAGAAATTCATTTTAGTAGATTTAAAGAAATTAATAAAGAAGAACCCGTTGTGCATTATGATTTAAAGTATAAAAGTTGTCCATCTTACTGAAAATC
>CAYWOM010000158.1:0-5074 GCA_964459905.1 uncultured Polaribacter sp.
TCTATATTCCAAATATTAACGGCGTTCATTGGTGCAGATTCGCCAAAGTTGGTAGTTGGTGTGTGTCCAATAAAAATCTCTTTGTAATGTTGTAATCTCTTAGGATAATTTTTGCTGTCTTTAGTTATTTTTTTATCCATAGCCAATGCCATTTCCCATAAAGTTCTATCAAAATAAAAATTTTCTTTAAACTTCTCTTTTTCAACACCGTGCATAGAAGTAAAACCGGCGTGTAAAAACAATCTATTTTGTGTATCTAAATGATACAATGGCATGTTTTCGAAAAAGGTTAAATGTTTTTTTTTATCTTCAGTAGAAAAAGCGCTATAACTAGCGATGGTTTCTTTGCCCCCGTGCTGATACCAAATTGGGTTTACATCAGCAGTTTTTAACCAGTTTTGGCACCAGACATCATGGTTTCCTTTAATAAAAATACAATCTATTTTTTTTGATACATTAATTAAAAATTCGATTACTTGTGCAGATTCGCTCCAACCATCTACATAATCTCCAACAAAAATTAAGGTATCTTCTTCTTTAACTTCTATCTTATTTAAAACCTGAAGCAAGGCTTTTAAACCCCCATGAATATCGCCAATTGCAAATGTTCTTTTCATACTTATTAACTTTAAAAATATTGTCCAATTCCAAAAACTAAACCTCCTTTAGCATTATTTTTTTCGTCTAAAACTCTAAAGCCATAATCGATTCTAAAGGTTGCATTGTATATTTTTTTACTTATAAAACGCAAACCAATTCCAGAGAATATTCTTAAATTATTGCGTTCAAAAAAATCTTTTAATTCTCCTCCAGGGTTTCTCCAAGAACCAAAATCTGCAAAAAAATTGGTCTGTATAGCTAGCCATTTTTTATCATAAACGGTGTATCTATATTCTGTATTTAAAACAAAACTACCTGTACCTCTATCTACCAGAATACCAACTCCACGTATATTTACATTATTATCTAGAGCAAAGGGCGCAAATGGTGTTTCTTGATTAGAAGCCAACCCAAAACGTAGTCTGTTTGCCCAATTTCCTTTATTACCCACTCTTTTGTAATAGGCAAAATCATTCCAAGCAATTAAAAAATTGTCTTGAAAATTGTTATTTGATGTAACATACTGTGCATATAATGTGCTTTTAAACCCACTTACGTATTGGTAATAAAAATCTAAATCATTATATTTATAGACCAACTTAAAAAGCGTTTTATCTAAATCTAAACGTTGTGGAACCGAAGGAGTTATTGCTCCTGACAAATATTGATATTTTTCAGAAAACAAATTAATTCCAAAATTAATTTCGTTTTTTAAATTAAGTTGATACAACCCTAAAACTTCATAAGAAATATTATTGTATAAATAATTTGCGGTTTTATCATCGAAATAAAGGGGTTCTTCACTTTTCCAGTTTTGATGATTTAGCGCCAAACCCCATTTTTTAGAAAATAGATTTGGTGCTCTAAAATTAACTCCGTAAGAATCAAAGCCGTTATTTTGATAAAACCCACCAAAGACCATATTCCTTCCTAAGAAATTATAATCATACAACCCTAATTTGTAAGAAAATTGTTGATTTGTAGTGGTCCAAAAATTAATTTCTGGTAGTAAAGTGAAATTTTCTTCAACAATTATAAATATGTTGTATGCATTTTTATGAGAATAAAAAACCTGGTAATATGCATGACTAATTGCTGGTAATCTTTTTAAGAGTAAGATATCTTTTTCTAGAGAAACAGAGTCTAAAACAACACCTTTTTTAGTAGTTAAAAGAGTTCTTAAAAAAGCAACACTTGTTTTTTTAACGCCTTTAATTTTTACATCTAATACCGTTTTTTGAGCAAATATTGTTACTGTAAAAAAAAAGAGTAATAGAAAAAAAAGGGTATATCTAAATTTCATTACTGTACAATAAATGATGTTTGATGCACCAAATTTACCCAATTATCATCACTTAAACCCATAACTGTAATATTATAAGTATCATTTATAACTAAAATTGGTGGTGTTTCTGTGTTTATGGTTTCTGTTACATTTGTATCTATATTGTATTGAAACATTTTATCTGTAGTAAATGTACCAGAAAGAAACTCATCTGAAGCGTCGGAAACTATTTGAAAATAGGCTGTGTTATCTAAAATAGTACCATCTGCCCAAGTAAATTGTGGTACTAATGTTTGCAGAAAGGTTGTAGTAACATCACTTAGCCACTCTGTAGATTTTGTTTGATTTTTTAATCGTATGGGTTTAGACGTATATAGTTTACCCGCTACTAAATAAGTAACAACACACCAAGATTCTTGAGAATTTAACCTTGAAAAACGACTTAATTTTCCGCCATAAACAGCTGTATCTGTTAAAAATATTCTTCTGTAATTTGTGTAATTATTTTCATCTAAAGCGGTGCCTGTTGTCTCGTAATATCTTATATCTGTAGCCCCCGTAATTGGGTAATAATAAATATAAGAAAAACTTGTACTTCCACTAGCACTTGCAGCAAAAGCAGTAATTTCATTTAAAGAACTTGTAGCGTTAGAAGCTATGTATTCTTCTAAATTTCTTGGCACAAAAGATTTCTGAATAAATAAATTTACCCAATTATCTTGACTAACCCCCATCATTGAGAAAATATATTCTTCATCTTCTACTAAATCACTTGGAGCTTCGCCTTCGTTAATATCTAAGACCACATTTGAAGTATCGTAAAACTGAAATGTTTTTTCTTGTGTATACGTTCCTGAAATAAATTCTTCTTCTCCATCTGTATTTTCTTCGTCAGAAATTACTTGAAAGTAAATTACGTTTTCTGTGGTATTATTATCTGTCCATGTAAACTTAGGCTTAGTTGTTTCTGTGTATTCTATGGTTACACTATTTGACCACACTGTTTGTTTTGAAGCTATTTTTAAATGAATAGGATCTGATTTATGTAATTTTCCGTTTGTTAAATAAGTAACAATACACCAAGAATCTTGAGTATCTGAACGCGAAAATCTTTTTAGTTTTTCTCCAAAAATAGCATCTGTAGCTAAGTTTTTTCTTCTGTAATTAGAAAAATCGTTTTCATCTACAGCTGTAGTTTCTGTTTCATAATACCGTATATCTGTTGCACCATCTACCGGGTAGTAAAAGATGTAAGAAAGACTTGTACTTCCGCTAGCACTTGCTGCACAAGCTATAACAGTATCTAAGTCTCTATTAGAATTTACAGTTATATATTCTTGTAAATTTCTAGGAACTGTAATATCGGTATCTTCTGCACAAGAAAAAAAAAGCAAAAAAACAAAACTAGCAAGCAACAAAAGGGTCTTAAATTTCATGTGTCTATTTTTCAAATTTTAAAAGTGATAATTGGTAATGTTGAATGATTTGCAACATCTTCTGCAATACTTCCTGCAAAAATATGTGAAATACCTTTTCTACCATGTGTAATAACAGAAATTAAATCTGCACCTATTGCATTAGAAAAATTAAAAATTCCTTTTTCTATGGTTCTATCACAAACAAAATTAACATTAATTAATCGATCTACATTGCCTTCTGCTTTTAATAAAAAACTATTTGCCATTGCATCCATATCTGAAGTTGTTTTAAAATTTTCATTTGGTAAATTAACATATAAAATATGTTTTTTAGCGTTTAAAAAAGCTAAAGATTTTAACGCTTTTTTAAACGCAGGTATACTTTCTTTAGAGAAATCTGTTGTAAAAACAATATCAGAAAAATCTAAATTTACCAATTCATTTTTAATAATTAAAACAGGTATTGTTGCATATCTAACTACTTTTTCTGTGTTAGAACCTACAAAAAATTCTTTTAACCCACTAACACCATGAGACCCCATAATAATTAGATCTGCATTAATTTCTTCTGCTATTGTGTTTATTTCACTAAATACTTTAAAGTGTTTTATTACTGGAATAATATGTACGTCTTCTAAATATTCTTTTTGTAAGAATTTCTTAAATTTTTTTTCTGCCAATTTTAAAAAGAATACTGCTTTTTCTTGCTGAAAACTTACACTTTCTGATAAAGACATTTCTTGAAGATCTAACATATGTAATGCATAAATAGATGCATTATTTTTTTTGGCTAATAATGCCGCTGCTTTTAAAGCATACTCGGAGTGATTAGAAAAATCTATGGGTACAATTAATTTTTTCATGATAATAGGTTTTAAAAGTTCCTTAAATTTAAACACTATTTTTATATTGTATTAAGACTTTTATCATGTTTTAAATCTTTGTTATTGTTCATATAATTTTCTAATTAATGCCTCCGCAGGTTTATTTTGTGGTGTAAATCTATTATTATCTTTACCTCCAACATGTTTATGTACATGAAACCATTTCCATATAAAACCACCCGCAAACCAATCTTCTTTCCAAAACTGGTTGTGTATTGCTTGCAAACCATTTGTTTGTGCTTGCAAGTTTACGCTGCCTACTATTTGGTTTGATTCCCAAGGTTTTTTACCAGAATAATCTACACTTCTGTATCCAAACTCTGTAAATAAAACTGGTTTTTGAAACTGATTTTGAACTCGTATAATTTCTTGTTTATGTGGTTGCCAACCGATTTCAAAATCTACTATTGTTGGAGATTTTTTATCACTTAAAGGAAAATACGCGTCAACACCAATAAAATCTAATTCGCTCCAAAAAGAAATACGCTTAAACTCGTCCCAATTTGCAGCATAAGTTAGTTTTCCTTTGTAAATTTCTCTAATTTTTTCAATTAATTTTTGCCAATATTGAGGTCTATTTAGAACAAATTGCTCTAATTCTGTTCCAATACAAAGAATATCTGCATTTAATTCTTGTGCAGCTTTAGCATATGTTATAATAAATGCGGTGTATGATTTTTCTAAAATAGCCCAATTTTCTTCTGATGCCATTTTTATGTTTCCAGTAAATTCTCCATGATGCACCCAAATTTGAGGTTTTACCATTATTTTAATTTCCTCTTTTTGAAAACTTTTTGCATATTGTAACAATCCATTTTTAGTTTCGCCAAACCATTGTCTGTTTGTATTATGACTAATTTTTGGTGATGCTAAATCTTTTATAAAAC
>CAYWOM010000159.1:0-5071 GCA_964459905.1 uncultured Polaribacter sp.
CTAATATCCTACCAGAAACCCATAACATTCCACCTTGATTAATTTGATATTTAATATTAAAAATTTAAGTTATTTTATTTATCATAATTTACGAAATAACGCCAGAACCTAACAACTCTTCGTTGATGTACCAAGCAACAAATTGACCTTCTTGAATTGCCGATTGTTTAGTAACAAAAGAAACATACATACCACTTTTAACCTTATATAAGGTTGCAGTTTCTAATGCTTGTCGGTATCTAATTCTTGCCGCTACGTGCATCGTTGTTCCGTTTTCTAATCTTAAATCTTCTCGAACCCAATGCAAATCTTCATTTGCAACAAATAATACATTTCTATATAAACCTTTGTGATTTTTACCTTCGCCAGTATAAATTATGTTTTCTACAACATCAGTTTCAATTACATACAACGCTTCTTTTGTACCACCTACATTTAAACCTTTACGCTGACCTTTGGTAAAATAATGTGCTCCTTGATGTTTGCCAACTACTTTACCGTCTTGTTTATTGTAAGAGAGTTTTGTTGAAAAATAATCCAACTCAGCTTCTTTGTTTTCGAATTTTGGGGCCGCCTTGGTATATGCTGTAAAATCAAACGGAATCTGAACAATAACGCCTTCTTTTGGTTGTAATTTTTGTTGTAAAAACTCTGGCAAACGCACTTTACCAATAAAACATAAACCTTGAGAATCTTTCTTTTCTGCGGTAATTAAATCGGCTTTTTTGGCAATTTCTCTTACTTCTGGTTTTGTTAATTCGCCAATAGGAAACAACGCTTTTGCTAATTGTGTTTGCGAAAGTTGACACAAAAAATAAGATTGGTCTTTGTTTGAATCTTTGCCCGCTAATAATTTGTAAACCGATTTTCCTTTGATAATTTCTTCATCTTTTCTGCAATAATGCCCCGTTGCAACATAATCTGCGCCTAATTTTAGGGCGATATCCATAAACACATCAAATTTTATTTCTCTATTACATAATATGTCTGGATTTGGTGTTCTTCCTTTTTCATATTCTGCAAACATATAATCTACAATTCTGTCTTTATATTGCTCACTTAAATCTACCACTTGAAAAGGAATACCTAGTTTTTCGGCAACAATCATTGCATCGTTACTATCTTCTAACCACGGGCATTCATTAGAAATTGTTACAGAATCATCGTGCCAATTTTTCATAAAAAGCCCAATAACCTCAAAACCTTGTTCTTTTAATAAATGTGCGGTAACGCTACTATCTACACCACCAGAAAGACCAACAACTACTCGTTTCATTCTTAATTTTTATAGTTGCAAAGTTACAAATTATATTGTTTTTACCACAAAGATTTGCAGAGGAAGCGTAGAGGTTTACTGGGTACTAATTTTAGGGTATTGCTTTAAAAAATATATTTTTAGTTACCTTAAAAGACAATTATAAAATGTACACTTTACAAAAACAAATAAACTCTAAAAAGCTCCGTTTAACAAAAGTAAAAACGCTGAAAGTTTAAAATCAATTTTCTTTTTTCTTACGAAACTTATTTTTCTTCTTTTTGTCTGCATCGGTAGCAATTTCCCCTTCTAAATAATATTCCCACTTACCTACTCTTTTTCCGTTTTTGTAAGTTCCTGTTTCTTTTAAATTACCGTTCAATTCAAAGTATTTTGCAACACCATTTGGTTTACCGTTCTTATAGTAAACCTCTTCAATAAGAATTCCTTTGCTCGAATACTTTTTAGTAATTCCGTTTTTTACTCCTTCTAGATAAAGTGCAAACTCTGTAGTTTTACCATTAGGATAATAAATATACTGCGCTCCATAAAGTAATCCATTATTATAATTTTCAACAGACATAATTTTTCCATTTGGATAAAAATACGTCCATTTACCAATGCGTTTTCTATCTAATAAAAAACCTTTGGTATCTATTTTTCCACTCAATTTATAAAACTGCACAAAAACAGAATCGCTATTTTTAGAAAAATTCTTTACAATTACCGGAAATTTAGAAGTTGTAATATCATAAAATTTAAAAACCCCAATTTCTTTTCCATTTTTAAATTGCCCAACATAACGAATTCTTTTATTAGGATGATATTTTTTCCAAAGCCCTGTTCTTTCTTTATTTTTATTAAATTGATTAATTTTCTGTGCATTAAAATTTTCACTTGTAAAAAAACAAGTAAAAAAAATGAAAACAAAAAACACACTTTTTATATATGCCATTTAAATAGAATTTTAAAACAAATATACGTTAATACGCTGTTTTAAATTATGGCCTTAAAAAAACAGCTTTTTTATTATAATACAGCTTATTAATTTAACAGTAAAATTTAAAGGTGCAACTAATTTAAAGGCGCTAAAGAACATTGGCAATTTTCAGTAATAAAACTATATAAGAAAATCTATAATTAATGCAACATATGGTAAATTAATCATTAGCAAGGCATTATGCTTATGGTTTTAAAAATGTTAAAAGGCGTAAAGAGTTATTAAAAAAAATAATGATTTTTTATCTTAAAAATTGTTGTAAAACTCAAAAATGGTTTTATATTTGTAGCTCTTTACCATGCGAAAGTAGCTCAGTTGGTAGAGCGTCAGCCTTCCAAGCTGAATGTCGCCAGTTCGAACCTGGTCTTTCGCTCTAAAAGACTTCATTTAATTATGAGGTCTTTTTTTATGTTATAAACTTTTTAGTTTATCGCCAAAAACGGTAACTAAAATAATTGGTATTGCAAGTGAAATAACGAGTATTTTATTAGAAGAAAATATTGAAGGCTGCATTAATAACGTTAGAACAAAACCACCTATTGCACCGCCTAAATGAGCAGAATGACCAATATTACCTAGTTGTTTTTTCATTCCATAAATAGAATATAATAAATATCCTACTCCAAGTACATATCCTGGAATATCAATAAATGGAAAAAAAATAAAGTTGTATAATTTATTTGGATATAAAATAATACCTGAAAATAAAATTCCAGAAACGGCACCAGAAGCACCAACAGCACTATAATAAGGTTCGTCTTTATGGTATTTTAAAGAATATAAACTTCCAAAGTAAATAATTAAAAAATATGGAGTTCCCAGTTTATAAGAAACTATTCCTCCAAATAAATAAAGTGCGTACATATTAAAACCTAGATGAGCCCAGTCTGCATGTAAAAACCCAGAAGTAATGGTGCGTATTTTTTCTCCAGATAAAATTTTACTTACTTGAAATTTGTATTTATCTAAAAAAGAATAGTCGTTAAACCCTTTCATAGAAAACAATACATTTACTAAAATGATTAGAAAAACAGCTTGATTTATATTTTGCATCATCTAACAAACATAAGAAAAATCCGTTTAGTAAAACTATTGCGTTTTAAATTTATATGCGATATTTGTATTACAAAATAAACTCTATATGCAATTTTTAGTTTTTGCGCTTACCTACCCTTTTATTTGGCTTTTTTCTAGACTTCCAATGCGAATTCTGTATATACAATCTGATATTTTTTACTTTTTAATTTATTATGTTTTTGGGTATCGAAAAAAGGTGGTTTTTGAGAACCTAAAACTTGCTTTTCCAGAAAAGTCTGAGACGGAATTAAAATCGATTTCTAAAAAATTTTTTAAACATTTTACAGATTTAATCATGGAAAGTGTTAAGTATTTTTCTATGAGCGAAAAAGAGTTAAGAAAACGTTACAAATATATAAACCCAGAGCTTATAGATGTATATGGTAATAAAGGAAAAAGCCTAATAATAGTTGGTGCACACCAAGGTAATTGGGAATGGTCTACAAGTATGCCACTAGTTACTAATACAAAAATTTTAGGTGCATATACTAAAATAGCTAATAAATATTACGAAAAAGTAATAAAAACAAGCAGAAAAAGGTTTGGTATTGATGGTTACAAAACTTCTGAAACAGCAATTAATATTCTAAAAAATGTTTCTAATAATATACAGGCGGCCTATGTTTTGTTAAGCGACCAATCTCCACAAGTACATAAAACCTTTTATTGGAGTAAATTCTTTGGCATAACAGTACCTATTCATACAGGGGCAGAAATGTTAGCCAAAAAATTTGATTTTATTGTATTAAATTACGTTGCTAAAAAAGTAAAAAGAGGTTATTATGAAATTGAATTTGAGTTGATTACTGAAGATCCAAAATCATTTAAGAATTATGATTTAACTGAAAAATATTTAGCAATTACAGAGAAAAATATTAAAGAACAACCCGAAATTTATTTGTGGTCTCATAAGCGTTTTAAGCATATGGATAAAGTACCAAAAGAATTTCAACAAGATTAACATAAAAGCCTATGTATAAAAATCTTGTTTTTATTGGCTATAAAAAATTATGAATCTTTTTTATAGCCAATATTATTTATTTTAGAAAAGTCTAAATCGCCCTCCTATTAAGATGTTATTTTGAAAAAAGAAAAAGCTTTGAGAAGCAGAATCTGCCGAACTTAAAGATGTTTTAATATCTGGCATATTAATATAGCCTATTTTATAATCTGCTTGAATATAAAAATGCTTTAAAAAAGTAATGTTTAATCCTGCACCTGCAGAAACTCCCCAGCCAGAAAGATGAAAATTATCATGTCTTTCTTTTCCTAATAAAGTTGTATCTGTTCTTGGGTATAAAACGCCCACTCCAAAACCTTCGGTAACATTTATTTGTAAATTATCTAAATTTAAGCCAAACCAATGATCAATATTATCAAAACGTTTTACTTCAACATTCAAATAATTTAATCCATCGGTATGTTCTAAACGCAAAAAATCTTCTGTTAATTGAACCTGCTGACCAGTATAAACTCCGTCATATTTGATGTTTCCAATATTTATATTTCCGTCTATATCTACAAATTGATCATTATTAACAACATATTTCATGTGATCTACACCAATAGAAATTGTATAATTTTCTTTAAAAAAATAACCAATTCTATAATTTGTTTGCGGTATTGTAATATTAGCAGGATTAAAATAACTGTCTACAGAAAACTTTGTTTGCCTGTCTTGTGCTTTTACATCTGATAAGGTAAAATCGTAATCTTTGCCTTTAAACCGAATATCTGAT
>CAYWOM010000160.1:0-5070 GCA_964459905.1 uncultured Polaribacter sp.
CTTTTGATGATTATGAAGGCTATTTACATAACCAACAATACCAAGAGATTTCAGAAGAAACACACCTACAAATAACTACTAAAACACCATTTTATTCAGGAGAAATTATCGATTTTATTACAAATGATAAAAATGAACTTACAACTATTCCTTTAGGTGCTAATTTGCCGCTTTACAATAATTGTAAAATACAGATTAATACACAATCTTATAGGTATGAAGGAAGTGTTTTATCAGGAAAAAAAATAAAAAAAGAAATTTTAAAAACAGCTTTTACCTATTTAAATACGCCGTATTTGTGGGGCGGAAAAACACCTTTTGGTATCGATTGTGCTGGTTTTACACAAATGGTTTACAAACTCTGTGGATATCAATTAGCTAGAGATGTAAAAGAACAAGCTACCCAAGGCGAAGTTTTAAGTTTTATTGAAGAAAGCGAACCTGGAGATTTAGCTTTTTTTGATGATGAAGAAGGTATAATTACTCATGTTGGCATTATTTTAAATGATTACAACATTATTCATGCCTTTGGTAAAGTTCGTATAGATACTTTAGACCACAGTGGTATTTTTAACGCAGATTTGCAAAAACACACACATAAATTAAGGGTTATTAAAAAAAATATTTAAGAAATAAGTTGTGTTTTATACTCAAAAAAATTGAAAAATTATTTTTATTGAATGCAGGTAAAAAAATAAAAAATACTATCTAGAAATGGCAAGTAAAATACTTAAATTATAATATAAAGAAAACAATTTTATGCTCTAATAAGGGCTTTGGTTTCAGAATTGAGATAACAAACAAAAATATTCTTTTAAAAGTGCGAACATTTTATATTTTCAATCTCAGCCATTCAATTTTAGAATTAACTACAATAACTTATAAAAGCGAAGTAATAATTGCAGAAACCGTAATTCCTTCTGCTTCTGCCTTGTAATTTTTTACAATTCTATGAGATAAGATAGGAATAGAAACCGCTTGCACATCTTCTATATCCGGCGAATATTTACCGTGAACAACTGCGTGTGCCTTGGCTGCTAATATTAAGTTTTGTGAAGCTCTTGGACCTGCTCCCCAATCTAAATATTTTTTCACCAACGCTGTTGCTTCTTTAGATTTAGGTCTTGTTTTGCCTACTAAACTAACTGCATATTCTATTACATTATCTGCAACAGGAATTTTACGAATCAGTTTTTGAACTGCTACAATTTCTTCTGCCGAAAATAACGGATTAACACTATTATTTATAATACTGGTAGTACTTTTTACTACGGCTACCTCTTCTTCAAAAGAAGGATATTCTAGATTTATAGAAAACATAAACCTATCTAATTGTGCTTCGGGTAAAGGGTAAGTTCCTTCTTGCTCTATTGGGTTTTGGGTTGCCAATACAAAAAAAGGTAAATCTAATTTATAATGATTTCCAGATACAGTAACAGAGCGTTCTTGCATTGCTTCTAACAAAGCTGCTTGTGTTTTTGGTGGTGTTCTATTTATTTCGTCTGCTAAAATAATGTTCGAAAAAACAGGTCCTTTTATAAATTTGAAGTGCCTATTTTCATCTAAAATTTCGCTACCTAAAATATCCGAAGGCATTAAATCTGGTGTAAACTGTATGCGTTTAAAATGCAATCCTAATACATCTGAAACAGTATTTACCAATAATGTTTTTGCCAAACCCGGTACACCAATTAATAAAGAATGTCCGCCACAAAAAATAGACAATAGCGTAAAATTTACAGCTTCATGCTGGCCAATAATTACTTTACCAATCTCTTTTTGAAGTAAATGATACTTATTTACTAAATCTTTAACTGCGGCAACATCAGACATTATTTACTAGTTTTCTTTTTCCAATTTCTGGTAAAAGCACATTTACTATGGTCTTTACCTAATTTTATGTACGTGTCTACAATTTTATCTTTAGCCCAATTTTCTATAATTTCTTCTTTCTTTTTTTGAAGTGCTAATTGTTGAATTTTAACATAATCGTCTATTAAATTTGCGGTATGCGTATCCGTTCTATCTTTCATTAAGATAAACTTAAACATTTTGTCTCCACCTCTAGATTCGTCATAAAAAGCCTCTGTGGTTTCGCCTTGTTTTAAATCATTAACTCTTGCATAAAACGCAGGATCCATTCTTGTTAAATCAAATTTAGATTCCCCGGTACTTGTGTTTATTATAAGTCCGCCGTTATTTTTAGTATCGTTATCTTGAGAATATTTTTTTACAGCATCTTCAAAAGTAATTGTACCTTCTTTTATATCGCTAATAATTTTTTCGGTTTTTTCTTTTGTTTCTGTTAACTTGCTTTCAGGAATTTCTGGTTGCATTAAAATATGTGAAGCAACTCTTGTATTACCTTTTACTTCATGTAATTGCATTAAGTGATACCCAAAATCAGATTTAAATGGTTTAGAAACCTGCCCAATATCTAATGTAAATGCCATTTCTTTAAACTCTTTTATAAAACTAGCATCTTTTGTAATTGTATATTTACCTCCATTTTGCGTTACGCCAGGATCTTCAGAATTTATAATGGCTTTCATTTTAAAGTTTGCGCCATCTTCAATTTGTTTTTTTAACTCATTTAATTTGGCAATTACTCTTTCATTTTCTTCTTTAGTTGGCGCTGCTTTTACAACAATTTGAGCAACTTCTATTTCAGCTGGAAATTCTGGCAACTCTCCTTTATCTTTTAATCCGTTGTAGTATAAACGCACTTCTTCTGGAGTAACATCTATTTTTTCGGTAATTTTTTCCTGTTCTTTTTCTATAAGTACATTTTCTTTTTGAACTGAAAATAGCTCTTTTTTCAAATCATCTAAGTCGTTAAAACCATAGGCTTTAATTACTTTATCTACTGTACCGTATTGTTGTGTAAAAAACTGAATACTTCTATCTACTCTACTTGTAACTTCGGTATCAGTAACAATAACACTATCTATAATTGCATGGTGCGCTAATAATTTTTGTTGCATTAACTCTTCTAACATTTCGCAATCAGTAATTTTTACTTTACCTTCACTTCTTAACTCTACTTCTTGCTTAAATTTATCAATATCAGAATCTAAAACAATATTCTTTCCAACAACAACGGCTACGCCATCTATTTTTACTTTTTGCGCTATGGTTTGTAAACTCATTAACCCAAAAATCGCAGCAATTAAAGGAAATTTAATATATTTTAAAATTATTGTTTTGTGTAGCATCTTTAACTATTATTTTTTCAATATCTCTTATTAATTCTATTTTCCGTTTGTGTAAAATCATTTGTTTTATGGTTGGCTTTATATAGCTTATTGGCGCTATAGAATTGCGAAGTAAAACATCATTTACAGCCGCCAAATATAAACCTAATGAATCTTGTTTTTGGATGAATTTTGTTTTTTTTAACATTTTTTCTTTAGAAAAAGGCAGTTTTAACAAAATGTTATCTAATTGTGTCCAAATTGAATCATTAAATTGATGAAACTTAAAGCTTAGTTCTTTTTTTTCTAATTCTTCTAAATCTTCTATTTTATTAGATTTAAATAAATCTACAAGCTCTTTTTTATTGTTAATATTGGCATCAAAATGTAAAAATTTTATTTTTACAAGTTCTTCATTCAACTTAAAATTTGCTTTGTTAGCATTGTAAAATGCTTCTATTTCAATTTCTAAAATAACAGTATCTAGTTGTTGCTTTACTAATTGTTCTTTATAATTATTAATTAATAAACTTTCTTTATAATCTTTAACCAAATCATTAATTTCATTTAGGGCCTCTAAAGAACTATTCTTTTCTGCTTTCTGAATTAATAATTGCTTTATAGCCCAATTTTGTATGTGGCTTTTTACTAAAATTAAACTATCGGCCTTACTTATTTTTTCAGGAAGTATATTCTCTAAATCTTTTTTAAAAAGTTTTTCTGTATTTACAATTGCTACAATTTCTGAGGTAGTACTTTCTTTTTCTTGAAGACTAAAATAATCGCAAGAAATAAAAAAAAGAAGATAGAAAAGAAGTGCAAAAGCTTTCATTATTTATTTTCGTAAAATTTAATTAACTTTTTTAATTCTTTCTTTTGAACTCTAATTTTACTTTTTCTCCTTAAATCTGCAATCCATTCTTTTTCTAAAAAATTCTGGTAATCATTCATTACCTCTCCTTTTATATTTTTTAACTCTTTGGTTTTATATTTAGTGTTATTTAAGGTGAAATAGTTTTTTAATCCTATTGAATCTTTTGCAGATTTTTCCCAAATTTTTTGTTGCATCAACTCAAATAACAACAACCCATCTTCATATTCTTTTAATGTATACCCATATTCTGGTTCTGTATAAATTAGGTTTTCTTTAAAATACGTAACCACTTTAAAATCTATAAATGTTTCAAATAATTCAAAAATTTGTTTATCTCTTTTGTTTTTAATGTACTTAACAAATTCTTCTTGTGTTATGTTTTTATTATTAATAGTTAAAATAGTTTGTTGTAAAGAGTCTTTAGGAATGGTTTTTATGTCTTTTCTGTTTAAAATGTTTTTAGCAGTTTCATGCTCGGTGATTCTATAATCATTTTTAATTTTACTAATAATTGCTTTTTGAGACAATTTCATTCTAGAACTTTTCTTTATTTTTAAAGTAAGTTCTTTTTCCATTTCTTTAAATGATTTTATAGGATGTTTTTTTAACAACTTAACAACATGCCAACCAAAACGAGTTTTAAAAGGTTTAGAAAAACTATTTGGTTCTGTAAGAGAAAAAGCAGTATTTTCAAATGATTTTACCATTCTACCTGGCCCAAATTTAGCTAATTTTCCTCCTTTATCTTTAGATCCTCTATCTTGTGAATATTCTTTTGCTAAATCATTAAAGCTTGAATCTTGTTTTAATTTTGCATACACTTTATCAATCTTTGTTTTTCCAACAGCAGTAGTATCCATAATTAAAATATGTGCTACTTCAATTTCTCCTTTAGAACTTTTTAAATCGTCTACTTTTAATATATGATATCCAAACTGACTTCTAAAAGGCATAGAGATTTCGCCAACTTTAGTCGTGTAGGCTGCATTTTCAAACGGGTAC
>CAYWOM010000161.1:0-5061 GCA_964459905.1 uncultured Polaribacter sp.
CACTAACAATAGAAAATTTGTGCCAACCAGACTCAAAACCTGTAAAAGTTGGGGTTCTTTTTAACTGACTTATTATTGAATGTTCCTTTAAAATTTCTGGCGGAATTACAATTTCTCCAGACAATCCAGACAGATTAACACGTCTAGAATCATATATAAATCCAAAGCGTTCATCATTACCATTATCACCTTCTGTAACGTCACTAATAGTATGTTTCCAATGACTACCAAGCAATTTTAAAACTTTTTTAAAATCGGTAATATCTCTATTAATTTCTTGAATGGCTATAATATCGAAAGCGTTTATTATTTCTGCGATATAATAGATAGATTCTGATGTTCTTTTTTTAAGGGTTCCAAAATTCTTTATATTCCAAGAAGCCAATAGTAAATTTTGATCAACTTTTTTACTTGGAATATCTTTTAATAAGCCTTCTTTTAGCTTAATAATGTTAGCAATAGTGCGTTTTTTTTCTTCTTTAAACATTAAACGCTCAAAATTATTTTTAGCATCTAACATAATTAGTGAATATCTGTTATTTAATAATTCACTATCTGGTCTTAAATCATTGTACCACATACTTTTTTATTTTTAGAAAACCTTTTATTGAGGGGTACTAACAAGTTTTTTTATTTTTACACTTAAAGATAACTATTTTAAAATGAACGTAATAAATTCCTTTTTGTAAATTATATAAATTGATGTTCAATTTAAAATATTTGATTTGTAACTTCGATGCCTAAATGCAACAAAACACAAAAGAGATTCAAAAAAGGTACGAAGGTTTTTTACAAACAGCTTGTTTGTGGAACAATGTAGGTATTTATAACATGCATCAATTTAAAATTGAAACAAAATCAATACAAATTAATGCGAAAATTGATGAAAAATTACGTCTTGGAAAATACATAGAACGTTTTGTTTCTTTTCAACTAGCACAAGAAAAAACGATTACTATTTTATGTGAAAACATTCAAATTCAGCAAGAAAAAAGAACTTTAGGAGAATTAGATTGTATTTTATTAAAGGGTAAAAAGCCAATTCATTTAGAAATAGTTTATAAGTTTTATTTATATGATGCTACTGTTGGACAAACTGAAATAGCACATTTTATTGGACCAAATAGAAAAGATTCTTTAGTAGAAAAATTAAATAAACTGAAAGAAAAACAGTTGCCACTACTTTATTCTAAGGAATGTCAAACGTTTTTAAAAACCATTAATTTAAAAGCTTTAGAGCTAGAACAGCAAGTTTTTTTTAAAGCCCAATTATTTGTTCCTTTTTTAACTAGCAACATTAATTTAAAACAATTAAATGAAACTTGTATTGTTGGTTTTTATATCAATCGAAAGGAATTAAACTTGTTTACAGCGTATAAATTTTACATTCCTATAAAAAAAGACTGGTTAGTAGTGCCACATAAAGACGTTAATTGGTTAACGTTTAATAAGTTTAATGAAGCATCGAAACCCTATTTAGAAAGAAGTTTTTCTCCTCTTTGTTGGCTTAAAAACACAAACGGAACGTTGCAAAAATTCTTTTTGGTTTGGTGGTAAATTTTTAAAAAGATAATTTTTATATAAATAATGAGAGTAAATGAACTAAATTAAAGTTAACTCTTTGGCTAAAAAAAAGGAGTAACTAAAAAATAAGTTCCTCCTTTTTAAATTAACTAAAATTTTTAATTAGTCTTCTTTCTTATCTTTTTTGTTTTCTTTATTCCAAACTTTAATTTGATCATCTTTAGTTACACCCGATAAGATTTCTACATTTATACCATCAGAAACGCCCAAACTTACGTCTGTCTTTTTAAATTCTCCACTATCACCTGTTTCGATTTCTACAAAAGGCTTTTTAGTTACTTTATCGTATTGTAATAAAGCTTCACGTATTGCATAAATGCTATCTTTTTTTTCAATAATAATTGATGCATTTGCACTGTAACCTGCTCTTACCATCTCTTTTACACTGTCAATTTTAATATCTCCTTTTACCTTAAATTGAATTGCGCCGCTTTCTTCGACACCTTTTGGTGCTATAAAATTTAATTTTGCTGGAAATTTTTGTTTTTCTATTGCTCCAATGGTTATGTTTAAATTCATTCCAATTTTAAGTTTTCCTACTTCTGCTTCATCTACTTTTCCTTCAAAAATCATTTTACTCATATCTGCAATAGAAGCAATTGTTGTTCCTGCATTAAAGTTGTTAGATTGTATTACTTGGTCTCCTTCTTTTACCGGAATTTCTAAAATTGTACCAGACATTTGCGCCATAATATTAGTATTGGCAGCGCCACCAGAACCCGCAGATCCTTTTTTAATAATCTGATAATCGTTTTGTGCATTTCTTAAATCTTGTTTTGCCTGGTTAAAAACTAACTCTACGCCTTCGTATTCTGCTCTAGAAATAACACCTTTGTCAAACAAATTTTTGTTTCTTTTGTATGTAACTTCTGCGTTACTTAAACGAATTCTAATATTGTTTACTCTACCTTTTGCACTAATTAAAGATTGCTCGTTTGGCACTACCCTTACTGTTGCAATTAAATCTCCTTTTTTAACTTTAGACCCTTCTAGTGATAGTATTTTGTCAATTATACCTGTAATTTGGGGCTTTATTTCAATTTCTTCTAAGGGTGTTACCTTGCCAGTAGCTACAACCTTATTTACAATATTCATTTTTTTAAGCTGTTCTGTCTTGTATTTCTTTTTAGGCTTACTATTAGACTTATTAACCTTAATAACAGCTACAATTGTAGCCAAAGCTAAAATCACTAATCCTATGTAAATTAATTTTTTTTTCATTTTTTTATTTGATTTATTACTCCTCTCTTAAGGCTTCTATTGGTTTAATTTTTGTGGCTCTATTAGCGGGTATTAGACCAACTAATAAACTTAATAATAACATTAGTACAAAAGATCCTATTAACTGTGGAAAACTAACAGTTGGATTTACAAACGGAAATTCTGAACCGCTAAATTTAACATCTAAAATATGTAAAATTCCTATTGAAATTACAAAACCTAGCAAACCAGAAAATACAGTTAAAGCAACAGCTTCATAAATAATTTGAGTTTTAATTATTTTTGGTGTTGCTCCTAAGGCACGTCTAATACCTATTTCCTTGGTACGTTCTTTTACTGTAATTAATAGAATATTACTAATGGCAATTACGCCTGCTAACAAAGTAAAAATTCCTATAAAAAATGAGAATCCTTGCAATACAGCAGTAAAAGCAGATATTCCTTTAAATATATCTGATAAGTTAAAAGAACCAATAGCTCTGGTATCTTTTGGATGAATACTGTGTTTTTCTTTTAATATTTTTTTAATCTTATTTAATACAAAACCAACAGTATATTGTGGTTTAACATTAATTGCCATCCAACCAACTTTATTTCCACTATTAAATGCTTTTTGAAAAGTAGTAAAGGGTATAAAAACTGAATTTTGCCCGTCAAAATCTACTCCTTTTGTCTTTCTATAAACTCCAACAACTTGAAAATACACGCCATTTACACGAATATAAGTTCCTATTGGTTCTTCTTCTTTTTTATACAAAAGTTTATATGTTTCATCTCCAATAACGCAAACTTTACGTCTACTGATAATATCATCTTCATTTAAAAATCTACCTTCTTCAAGATTCTTTTTTGATATTTTGTCTATAGATGGAAAATCCCCAAAAACAGTAGAACCGCTTGTTTGCCCATTTCTAGTAACTACAGAAACACCTCTAAAATCACCTAATTGAATTCGAGGAGAAAGTACGTCTATTTCTTTAACTTGGCTTTTTATTAAGGTTATATCATCAAAAGTATATTGAATTCTTCTCCCTCTTTCAAAACCTTTGTAAGGTTTTCCTGTTCTTTGTGCCCAAATAAACATACTATTGGTAGCCGTTCCTGTAAATAGTTTATCAAAACCATTTTTCATTCCATTTGTGGCACCTAATAATAATATTAAAATCATTACAGCAAATAACACACCTAATGTAGTTAATGCAGTACGAAGCATATTTTTAGTAAGAGTACTATAAACTTCGTCCCATAAATCTCTATCAAATAAATTTTTCATAATTAGTCGGATCTTAAAGCTACTATAGGTTTAACGTTTGCTGCTCTAATTGCAGGTATCAAGCCAGCAACAACTCCAGAAACAACTAATATAATACCAGCAATAATAACTGTTGTTATGTTAACAGATGGATCTGCAAATGCTGGCGATTTAGGTAATACTTTAGCAATTAAACTAACTAACCCCATAGCAAATAACATACCTCCTGCCCCTGATATTGTTGTTATAAAAATAGATTCTAATAATACTAAATTTATTATTTGAGAAGGTTTTGCTCCTAATGCTTTTCTTATTCCAATTTCTTTTGTGCGTTCTTTTATTATAAAAACTAAAATATTTCCTATTCCTACAATTCCTGCAAGTAAAATTAACAATCCAACGCCAATACTAATAAAAGTTAACATGGTTGTAAAATTAGAAACATCTGAAAATCCTTCTGCATTATTATTTAAATAGATTGCTCCTTGATCATCCGGTGCTACTTTATGTTTACGTTTTAAAACAATTTCTAAAACATCTGAAAAATTTATTGCTTCAGCGTAAGAATATTTTGGATTGTAAGTTAAAATAATTTGACTTACTTGGTCTGTATTCTTATATAAACGTTGCATTGTACTTACTGGAACATATATAATTCTTTCTTCGCGTTCGTTTCCTTTATCTGAAAAGACACCTACAATTTGGTAGGTTGAATTATTCATAATAAAAGTTTTCCCAATTGGATTTTCATTAGGAAATAAATCAGCTTTAATCATATTACCAATTACCGCTACTTTTAATTTTTTAACTACATCATTCTCATTTATATATCTTCCATTATCAATTATTGTTTTCTCAATGTATTGATGATCTGTAGCAACTCCTCTTACAGAATATGTTCCTGTTTCTTTTTTGTATTTAGCAGTAACACCTTTTCTAAAACGTGGTGTAATATATTCTACTTCTTCAGTAAAGTTTCCTTGAATATATTTTAAATCTTCATT
>CAYWOM010000162.1:0-5056 GCA_964459905.1 uncultured Polaribacter sp.
ATCTAAAATACTTTGGGGGTTTTCTGTTCTTGGGTTGTCTGATGTAAATATTGCCAGATTACTTAACTGTGAGGCAATATGTGCCATTTTTGGTCTTTTGGTTTTATCTCTATCGCCGCCACAACCAACAACGGTAATCACGTTTTCGTTACCAGTTCTTATATCATTAATGGTTTCTAGTACATTTTTTAGCGCATCTGGCGTATGTGCATAATCTATAATAGCTGTAATTACATCATCTGAAACCACATATTGAAACCTACCACTTACACTTTCTAACTGACTTATAATTGTTAAAACTTCTAACTTTTCTAACCCTAATAACTCTGCAGTTGCTATAATTGCTGTAAGGTTATAAATATTAAAAACACCTATTAATTTTGTCCAAACTTCTGTACCATCTACAGAAATTAAAGTTCCAGAAAGTTGTTTTTCTAAAATCTTTACTTTAAAGTCTGCCCCTGTTTTTAATGCATAGGTTTTCTTTTTTGCTTTGGTGTTTTGCAACATAAAGTTGCCATTTTTATCATCGATATTTGTAAGTGCAAATGCAGCTTTAGGTAATGAATTAAAAAACTGTTTTTTTACATCTCTATATTCTGCAAAGGTTTCATGATAATCTAAATGATCATGAGAAAGGTTGGTAAAAATTCCGCCTGCAAAAGTTAACCCTTCTGTTCTTTTTTGATGAATACCATGCGAGCTAACTTCCATAAAACAGAAATCTACTCCAGCAATTATCATTTTATCTAAATAACTATTAATTGTTACAGAATCTGGCGTGGTATGCGTGGCTTTAAATTCAGTTTTATCTACTAAAATTTTTACCGTAGAAAGTAAACCTACTTTGTAACCAGCTTTTTTAAATAATTGATATAAAAGCGATGCTATTGTTGTTTTTCCATTAGTGCCCGTAACACCTATTAATGTAATTTTTGCGGATGGGTTGTTATAAAAATTAGATGCCATAATTGCCAAGGCAACATTTGCATCTGCAACTTTAACATAGGTAATATTTTGTTTCTTATCTACTGGAAAATCTTCACAAACTATTGTGTTTGCCCCTAAATTAATTGCTTTATCTATGTACAAATGTCCATCTACAGAGACTCCTTTTTGAGCAATAAAAACATCCTTATTTTTAATTTTTCTAGAATCGAAAACAATATTTTTCACATTAATGTTGGTACTGCCAATTACTTGCTGTATAGAAACCTTGTATAATATGTCTTTTAAATTTTTCAGTTTACGAAAGTTTTAAAATGATGGTTGCTCCTTTTTTTAATTTTTGCCCTTTTTTTAAAGATTGTGTTTTTACTTTTCCAACACCAAAAACTTTTACTTTTAAGCCTATATTTTCTAACAAAGACAGTGCATCCATACCTGGCATACCAGTAACATTTGGTATTTCTGTATAATTTTTGCTTAACTTTTTATTGAAATTTAAATATTGTTTTTCAATAGATTTAAACTCTGTTTTATCATTTACAGACTGATTGTCTATTGGTGTTGTTGTATAAATTTTCTGTGCAATTTCTTTAAACACAGGCGCTGCAACAGTTGCGCCGTAATATCCTTTTTCTTTCTTCGGATCATGAATTACCACAATACAAGAATATTTTGGTTTATCTGCCGGAAAAAAACCTGCAAATGATGCTACGTAATGTTTGGTAGAATAATGTCCTGCAATGGTTTCACCTTTTTTATTTTTATATCTTGGCATGTATTTTTTTGCGGTCCCTGTTTTTCCTGCCATAGAAAAATTAGATGAATAAATATTGCTTGCAGTTCCTCTAACCACAACATTTTCCATCACTTTTCTAATTTTACTTAAGGTTTCATCTGAAGCAATTTTAGGGTTTACTATTTCAGTTTTAAAAATTTTCTCTACTTTTTCTTGCCTTCGCAACTCCTTAATAAACCTTGGTTTTACCATAATACCGTTATTTGCAACTGCATTGTAGAACATTAATGTTTGCATTGGCGTAACAGAAACACCATAACCCCAAGACATCCATTCTAAAGAAATTTTGCTCCAAGCTTTATTTGCTGGTTTTGGTATATAGGGTTTTCCTTCGCCCTTTATAGAGAATCCTATTGGTTTTGTAAACCCGTATTTTTCTAATTTTTCTATAAATTTTTCTGGTTGATGATCGTAATATTTTTTTATCAATTTTACAATACCAACGTTAGATGAAACTTCAAAAACTCTTGCCGCAGAAATTTTACCATAACCACCGTGTTTAGAATCTTCTACTTTTCTGTTGTTTATAAAAATTCTACCTTTTTCTGTATCTACAACCGCAGATGTATCTATAAATTTATCATCTAAAACAGCCATTAAACTTGCCAATTTAAATGTAGAACCAGGCTCGTGACTTTCCCAAACGGCATAGTTTCTTTTTTCGTAATACTTTCCTTTAGATGTTCTACCAAGATTTGCAATTGCCTTAATTTCGCCCGTTGCTGTTTCCATAACAACCGCACAACCATGGTCTGCCTCAAAATATTCTAACTGACGCAATAAAGCATGGTGAGTTATATCTTGAATATTAACATCTAATGTTGTAATAATATCATGCCCATCAATAGGCTCTTTTTCATTGATATCGCTAATTGGTTTCCATTGATTTTTAGCAAGTTTCTGTTTCCATCGCAAGCCATTTTCACCCTGCATATAATCTGCAAAAGCGCCTTCTATACCAGCTTCGCCCCTAAAATCATCATAACCAATGGTACGTTCTGCTATTTTACCAATAGGATGCTCTCTAACTGTTTTGTGCTCTGCAATAAACCCTCCTTTATAAACCCCTAAATTAAATATTGGAAATTTTTTCATCCTTAAGTAATCATTATAACCAATATTTCTAGCGATTAACAGATACCTGTTTTTTCTTTTTTTTGCAGATCTTAATTTTTGTTGATAGTAATTTTTAGATTTCCCTAACATTTTAGAAAGCTCTTTAGACAGGCCAGCAATATTTTTCTCGAAAATTTTACTATTAACAGAAACCACATCCATTCTTATGGTAAATTTAGACATAGAAGTTGCCAACAAATTACCATCTGCAGCATATACATTTCCTTTATTTGCGTAAACAGTGTCTTGCTTTATAGTTAATTCTGTAGAAAGTTTTCTGTATTTTTCTCCTTGTGCGTATTGAATGTGAAACACGCGGCCTACAATTGCTATCAAAAAAATTGCAATAAAAGAAGCCACCAAGTAGAATTTTGTAAGTATGCTTTTTTTATTAGTTGCCAATTTTATTAGTCTTTATAGGTTACTTTTATTTTTTTTGGAGGATTCTCTAAAGGCTTTAAACCTCTTTTTTTTACTTGTTCTCTAATACTCGATTCCATTTCCATTCTAGTTAAAATAGTTTCAGTATCTAAAGAAGCTGCCCTTAACTCTCTTTTCTTTTTATTTAACTCAGCTATTTTAATTACTTTTTTATCTGCACTATGCGCACTAGAAATCATAAATAATAAAAGAGCTACTATAAAAATGATAATTCGCCAGTTTTTAAATGCAGATTCGTCTGTTAAAAAACTTCCTCGTAAAAAATCATAAATCCCTTTTTTAGCTTTTGACATTTTTTTTACTTTAGCTTACCACTTTAGACTACGCTTTTTTTATTTTTGCAATTCTTAACTTAGCGCTACGAGCTCTGTTATTTATCTTAATTTCTTGAGAATTTGGCACAATTAGCTTCCCTACTTTTTCTAGCGGCACTTCACTGTGTCCAAAAACATCTTTTTCTGGCTCTCCACTAAACAAACCTGTTCTAATAAATCTTTTTACCAATCTATCTTCTAAAGAGTGATAAGAGATTATACTTAACCGACCATCTTCTTTTAACAATTTTGGCGTTTGCTCTAAAAACTCTCTTAAAACATCTAACTCTTCATTAACTTCTATTCTTATTGCCTGAAAAATTTGTGCTAAAATTTTATGTTCTTTTGCTTTTGGTAAATATTTTTGCAAGACTTCTTTTAACTGAAAGCTTGTTTCTATTTTTTTTACTGCTCTTTGTTCTACAATTGTTTTTGCTATATTTCTTGAGTTTCTTAGCTCGCCATATAAAAACAATATTTCTGCTAATTTTTCTTCAGAATATTTATTAATAATTTCTTTAGCAGATGTTTTCGACTTCTGATTCATTCTCATATCTAAATCACCATCAAAACGAATCGAAAAACCTCTTTCCGCTTCATCAAACTGATGTGAAGAAACTCCTAAATCCGCCAAAATCCCATCTACTTTTTTAACGCGATGAAATCTTAAAAATCTAGAAATAAATCTGAAATTTTCTGGAATTAACACAAAACGATCATCATCAATTATATTTTCTAATGCATCTGGGTCTTGATCAAAACCAAACAACCTGCCGTTTTTACCTAATCTTTTTAAAATTTCTTTAGAATGTCCTCCACCCCCAAAAGTTACATCAACATAAACACCATCTTCTTTGATTGCCAAAGCGTCTACACTTTCTTTTAATAAAACTGCGTTATGATATTCCATCTACCTCTGTATTTCCCATTACCTCTTCTGCCAAATCTGCAAAATCTACAGCTGCTGCATCAATTGCTTTTTCGTACTTATCTTTATCCCAAATTTCAATAATATTTACCGATGACGCCATTACAACTTGTTTTTGTATTCCTGCAAAATCACATAAATCTTTCGGAATTAAAACTCGCCCAGATGCATCTAATTCCACTACTTTTACACCTGCTGTAAACCTTCTAATAAAATCGTTGTTTTTCTTTACAAACCTGTTTAATTTATTGATTTTCTCCATCATTAAATCCCACTCTTTCATTGGATACAGCTCTAAACACTGCTGAAAAACACCTCTTTTAACCACAAAACCATCTTGCAGAACAGAAGATAGCTGCTTTTTAAAAGCTGATGAAAACATCAACCTTCCCTTAGCATCTGCCTTGCATTCATATGTGCCAATTAGATTTATCACTTAAAAAACGGTTTAAATAGACATCAAAAATATATAAAATTTACCACTTTTTACCACATTTTACCACTTTGTTTATA
>CAYWOM010000163.1:0-4935 GCA_964459905.1 uncultured Polaribacter sp.
CATCTCTAATATCTTCTACAACACAAACAATTTCTGGGTTTCTTTTTAAATTATTACAAATATCACATAATTGAGTATCAGATATATTATGGCATTTTTGGCAAGTTTTTACATCATTTCTTAAATGCAACAAAGCTTCTGACAAATACCTGGTGTTTTCTGGTGGCTGTTTTAACAAATGCAACACCAAACGCAAGGCAGTTCGTTTTCCTATTCCTGGTAAACGCGAAACTTCGTTCACAGCATTTTCTAATAATTTTGATGAAAAATCCATAACTGCAAATTTAACTTATTAAAGAGAAAAGAATCAATAAAAAAGAGAAAAGACTTTTTTGCATTTCTATTTTCCTTTCTTTGTTTTCTATTCTCATAAAATGTTATATTCGTACACCAATAAAACATAAAAATGCAGCCACTTCATATTTTCTTATTAATAATAGCCTATTTTTTTATATTAATTTTAATATCTTATTTTACGGGAAAAGAGGATTCTAATGAGGTTTTTTTTAAAGCAAAAAGAAATTCTCCTTGGTATTTAGTAGCATTTGGTATGATTGGCGCTTCGCTTTCTGGAGTTACCTTTATCTCTGTTCCAGGGATGGTTAACGGACAACAATTTGCTTATATGCAAGGTGTTTTTGGATTTTTTATTGGTTATTTATTAATCATTTTTATACTACTCCCACTTTATTATAAATTAAATATTACATCAATTTACCAATACTTAGAAAAACGTTTTGGAAAAACAAGTTACAAAACAGGCGCTTTTTTCTTTTTATTATCTAGAGTAACTGGCGCTTCTTTTAGATTGTTTTTAGTTGCATTAGCAATGCAATATATTGTTTTTGAAAAAATTGGAGTTCCTTTTGAAGTTACTGTAGTAATTTCTATTCTTTTAATTTGGATTTATACTTTTAGAGGTGGCATAAAAACAATAGTTTGGACGGACACTTTGCAAACATTAGCAATGTTAATTGCTGTTGGTTTCTCAATTTATTTAATCAATCAGAAATTAGATTGGACTTTTATAGAATTTTTATATTCTGGAGACTTTAAAATTAAGGGTAAAATTTTCTTTTTTGATGATGTAAACTCTAAAACGTATTTCTGGAAATACTTTATTGGCGGAATTTTTATTGCAGTTGCCATGACAGGTTTAGATCAAGATATGATGCAAAAAAACCTAACTTGTAAAAACAATAAAGAGGCTCAAAAAAACATGATTACAATGGCAATATTAGTAGTTATTGTTAATTTCTTCTTTCTATCATTAGGTGCATTATTGTTTATCTATTCAGAAAAAATAGGCTTAAGTGTACCAATAGTAGATGGAAAGATTAGAACCGATTTATTATTTCCAGAAATAGCAATGAATCAAGATTTAGGAATAGGCTTAGCAGTAACTTTTATTATTGGTTTAATTGCAGCAGCATATTCTAGTGCAGATTCTGCACTAACATCACTTACAACCTCTTTTTCTGTAGATTTTTTAGGAATTGAAAAAAAACCAATTGAACAACAAAAACCCTTGCGAAAGAAAGTGCATATTGGTGTTTCTTTTTTATTAATTTTAGTAGTAGTTTTATTTAATAATTTAGAAGGAAACGTAGTAAGCAACTTATTTAAGTTTGCAACTTTTACCTATGGTCCACTACTAGGTTTGTTTGCTTTTGGTATTATAACCAAACATAAAATTAAAGATAAATATTCTTGGATTGTTGCTTTACTATCTATACTATTAAGTTTTATGATTACTTCATTGCCTGAAAAAATAATAGGTAATTATCAATTTCATTGGGAAATTTTACCTTTAAATGGATTGATTACTTTTATTGGTTTATATTTGATTAAAAGAAAATAAATATGCAAAAAGCTCTATTCGTATTTCTAATATTAACATCACTAACATCGGTAAGTCAATTTAAAATTACAGGTTATTTTGATGCAGAAATTGGAGTTAGCTATGCTTTTTCTGATAAATTTCAGGTAGAATTAAGGGTAAATGATAATTTAGAGATTGAGTTTAATACAGAATTAAGTTTGCTTTATAAAATAGTTTCTAAAGAAGAATATAATTTAAATTTTGGGTTAGGAATTTCTACTTTTCCGTTTCATTCTAAAAGCATCGATTTTTTTGAAAGTTTTTTTCTCCCTTTACAAATAGAAATAACACCATTTAAAGAAGTTAAAAATTTTGGGTTGGTTTTAGAAAGTGCTTATCATTTTTCTGATATTGTAGACGCTTCAGGAATAAGAAACTCAATAGGAATTAGATATATTTTTAATTAAAACAGCATGTCAAAAGATTTAAGTAACTATCGTAAAACCTATGAAAAACAAGAACTTTTAGAAAGTAATTGTCCAGAAAACCCAATGGAATTATTTAGAAATTGGTTTTTAAATGCAGATGAATCTAATGCTGTAGAAGAAACAAACGCCATGACAATTGCTACCATTGGAAATGATGGTTTTCCAAAAAGCAGAGTTGTTTTATTAAAAAAATATACTTGGGAAGGTTTTGTTTTTTACACCAATTACACATCAGAAAAAGGAAAAGCTATTGACGCAAATAACAATATTTGCTTATCTTTTTTCTGGCCAACTTTAGAGCAACAAATTATTATAAAAGGAAAAGCAGAAAAACAAGCAGAAAACTTATCTGATGGTTATTTTGAATCGAGACCAGATGGCAGTAAAATAGGTGCTTGGGCTTCACCACAAAGCGCTATCGTTACATCAAAAAAAGAGTTAGAAGATAATTTATCATCCTTAGAAAAAAAATTTAAAGGAAAAGAAATACCAAGACCAAAACATTGGGGTGGTTATTTGGTAAAACCAATTTCTATAGAATTTTGGCAAGGAAGACCTAATAGAATGCACGACAGAATTAGATATTCTTTAAAAAAAGATTTTTCTTGGAAATTAGAAAGATTAGCACCATAAATTTTTATATTTACGCTTCAACAATAAAATTAAATGAAAACTTTATACATTGTTAGACATGCAAAATCTTCTTGGGATTACTCAGGAATCGAAGATATAGACAGGCCTTTAAAAAAGCGTGGTATTAAAGACGCGTATTTAATGTCTAAATTTCTATCAAAAAAAGTAGATAGACCTGACGTTTTTATATCAAGTAGCGCAAATAGAGCGTTGCATACAGCCGTAATTTTTTGCGAAAATTTTGAATACCCATTAGCAAATCTTAAAATAAAAAGACAATTATATAGCTTTAGCGATGGTTATTTAGTAAAAACTGTAAACGCCTTAGATGACGGATTTAACTCTGCTATTATTTTTAGCCATGATCATGGTATTAATACATTTGTTAATAAATTTGGAAACAAACCCCTTGCACATGTAACTACTTGCGGTATTATTGGGCTTCAATTTGAAGAAAAACATTGGAAAAATATAAAAAAAGGAAAAACCTTTCTGGTAGAATATCCTAAAAATCATAAATAAAATAGTTTGTTACAAATAAAAAAATACGGTGCAATAGATATTGGCTCTAACGCAATTAGACTCTTAATTTCTAATGTAATTGTCTCTAAAGACAAGGAAACACAATTTAAAAAATCTGCTTTAGTTCGAGTACCCATTCGTTTAGGAGCAGATGCTTTTATAGGTAAGGGAATTATTGGTGAAAAAAATATTTCTAGAATGGTAGACGCCATGGAAGCATTTAAACTACTCATGAAAGTACATAATGTAGAGCATTATAAAGCGTGCGCAACATCTGCAATGAGAGAAGCCTCTAATGGAGAAGACGTTGTAAAAGAAATTCTTTCTAAAACCGGTGTGAAAATTGATATTATTGGAGGAAAAGAAGAAGCAGCAATAATCTCTTCGACAGATTTAACAGAATTAATAGAAGGAGATAATTCTTATCTATATGTAGATGTAGGTGGTGGAAGTACAGAATTTACAATGTTTTCTAAAGGAAAAATTGTTACTTCTAAATCTTTTAAAATGGGAACAGTACGTTTGTTAAACAACAAAAAATCTACAAACAAAGAAATTTTTACCAGTGTAGAAAAATGGATTAAGAAAAATACAAAAGATTTAAAACGCTTATCTTTAATTGGTTCTGGTGGTAACATAAATAAGTTATTTAAAATGTCTGGCAGAACAGATGGAAAACCAATGTCTTTTATTTACTTAAATGCACAATACCAATTTTTAAAGCAAATGACGTATGATGAACGCATATCTGAATTAAGTTTAAACCCAGATAGAGCAGATGTTATTATTCCAGCCACTAAAATTTACCTCTCTGCAATGAAATGGAGTGGTGCAAGAAAAATTTATGTTCCAAAAATCGGACTTTCGGACGGGATTATTAAAAGCTTGTTTTACAACAAGTTATAACTTTATTTTTCTTTATTATAATTTTTTATTATTTTAATTTACTTTTGTAGGAGTTATTTATTAAAATTAAGTGACTTAATTAATAAACAAGTGTCATATTAACAAAACAAATCAAAATTAGTAAAACATGAAAAAAAATTTATTTAGCGGATTATTATTATTAATGTTCGGTGCAACAGCTTTTGCACAAGATTTACCAGAAAACCCAGAACCAGGAAAGTGTTATGTACGTTGTAAAACTCCAGAAGTATGGAAAAACGAAGATGTAACTATTGAAGTTGCTCCTGCTTACAGAAAAATTGTAACGTACCCAGCAAAATATAAAACAATTACAGAAAAAGTATTAGTTAAAGAAGCTGCTACTCGTTTAGTAGCTGTTCCAGGGGTATGGGAAACAAAAGAAATTTCTTACATGGCTAAAGAAGATGCTAACAAATTGAAAGCTGTAAGAGCAACTTTCTCTAGCGATTCTCAAACTATTGAAACAAAAGCTGCTTCTGCAAATTGGGAAATGAGTGAAAAAGCTCCTGATTGTGAATCTAGCGACCCTAACGACTGTAGATA
>CAYWOM010000164.1:0-4923 GCA_964459905.1 uncultured Polaribacter sp.
AAAACAAAGCTATACAACTAAAACAAAAAAAGCTTACGGGTTTCCGTAAGCTTACAATAATAAAATAAAAAAAATTAAACTAAGCCAAAATCTTTTGCAATAGCTACTAATTGCGTAGGGTTTTTAGCATTAAAATGTTCCTTTAAAAACTTTAATCTTTTCTCTACAGCGCTTACACTATATGGCGAAAATCCTTGTTCTTTTAATTGAATACTAATAGTTTCTTGTAATAAACCTTTAGATAGACATGCAATAACATAAATATCATATTCGGTAATTTCGATGGTTTTTTTGGGATGAATACTACTTTCTAAATCCGGAGAAATATAAAATTCATTAGAAATAGTAAGATGTTGTATGGCTCTTTCTAACTCTCTTTGTCCGTTTCTATTTTTCCAAACATACCCATTTATTTTAAGGTTTTTATACAAATGCTGAATTCTATATGGTTTATCTTCCACAGAAAAAACAATAATTTTTAACGTTGTAAATTCTTTTCTAACAGCGTTTATTAAATCGTCTCCACATTTTATTTTTTGTTGATGGTGGTCTTCTACAAAAGACAAATCTGAAATTAACAAATCGAAAGGTTCTTTTTCAGATTTAGCTTTCTTTAACTTCAGTAAAGCTTCATCGCAATAAGAAATATGAACAATTTCTGCAATTCCTAGAGTTTCTAAAGTAGCTCTTAAACCACTGGTTATAATATCAAAATCTTCGGCAATTAATACTTTTTTAAACATCTTTACTTTTTAAAACGAACTATTATTTTACAACCTTTTGTAAATTGATGCTCAAAACTAATACTTCCGCCAATAGAAAGTATACGGGTTTCCACATTTTTAAGTCCATTTTTTAAAATAATTTTTTCATTTTTAAATCCTACACCATTATCTATATAGATAATTTCATGAAATTTGGTTGTTTTTTTACAAGAAATTACCACCAAATTAGCTTGGCTATGTTTTTTCATATTTACAAAAAGTTCGTTAAAAACTCGGTAAAGAACAACTTGTCTTTCTTTTTTTAATGTATTTAATTCTAAGATAGAAAGATCCTTTAAAATAATGTTAGAGGCATCAGAATTATAACTTGTTATTAATTCTCTAAAATAGCTTTCAAAGTTCTTACCGGTTTCAATAGAATCACTTTCATGAGAAATTTTTCTAGTTTGCAAATAAACTTTGTCTAAATCGTTTACAATTTCATGGCGTTTAAAGCTTGGGTTTTGCACTTTAGTAATTATATTATAAAGGCCATTTCCCAATTCGTCATGTAGTTTTTTTGAAATTCTTAATTCGGTATTATAAGTTTCATCTAAGAGTTCTTTTTTATGCTGCTGTTTTCTGCGATAACTATAAAATAAAAGTCCCGAAGTAGATAGTATTGTAAGAATAAAAATGTTTTTTTTCTGATTACTCTGTTTCTCTGCCAATAATTTATTTTCGATAGCTTGGTTTTTAAATTGTAGTTTTTGCCTTTCTTCTTCCTCGTAATTATACTTAATTTTAGCAAATTTATATTGTCTTTTTGCAGTTACTTTTTGTAAAGAATCTCTTAAAAAAATACTTTCTTTTAGATATAAAATAGATTTTCCTGCTTTATCTAGCAAAACAATTTTATCAATGGCCTCCAGCAAACCATTTGTAGCGTTTTTACTTTTTGCTATTACATACATTTGATTGGCATAAAACAGTGATTTAACCTTATTTTTATTTTTAAAATAATCTGACAAATGACTATAACTTGCTATTAAACCGTACTTATCTTTTTCTTTTTCTCTAATTGATGTAGCTAATAACAAATCATCTAAAACATTATTTTTAGAGTTATATAACCATTTAATATGTGCCAAATTATCTATAACTCTTGCCTTTGTTTTTTTTCTTTTAATAGAATCTTTTAATATACTTTTAAAAACAGAGATTGCCTTTAAATAGTTTTTGTCTTCTTTATAAACATTCGCTAAATTATTTTTGTATATGTTTTTTGAGTTATTATTTTGGGTATTTTCTAGTGCTTTTTTAAAATAAGGAATAGCTTCTTTAAAAAAGAACTGTTTTTTTAAATTGATACCCAAACAATTATAAATTGCAGCAACAACATCTGGTCTTCTTCCGTTTAAATATTTTAAAGTTTTTACTGCTGTTGAATCGCTGGCTGCATAACTTCCAAAATCTGATTCTATTAAAGCAATATGAAATAAATTTTTAACAAGTTGCATACTGTCTTTTAATGGAAGATATATTTCTTTTGATTTATTGTAATAATAAAAAGCACTGTCCTGAGAATTTAATTTTCTATGAAGACCTGCAATTTTATGGTATAATTTTGCTTGTTGAAGACTATCTTTATTATCTAGAGCTTTCTTATACAACTTTCTAGAAAAGACGATGGCTTTTTTATATTTTTTTTTTTTACTGTAAAAACTAATCTTTTTATAAATACTATCAAAAGAATTTTGAGCAGTAGTATTTTGAAAACAAAAAATTGAGGTAGTTAAAAAAAGTAGACAAACTAAGGGGAATGAGTTTCTAAATTTCATTCCCCAAAAATACTATAAATATCTGTTTAAAAAACATTAGTTTCCATCATCTGGTTTTTAATCATCCTCTTCATCATCAAAAAGTTCATAGTCCTGACCATCTTCACCATCTGTTGCTAAAACGTCTAAATTTACACTCTCATTATCAAGGTTTTCATCTACATCTGTACAAGAGGTAAACACACTGTTTGCAAATAGTATTGCAACTATTAAAAATACTTTTTTCATGATCTATTCTTTTAAAAATTAAACAAAAGTGTTGCTGTCTGAATGTTTAATTCAGATATTATTATTACCAGCAACACATTAAAATTTAAAAGAGTCGCGCGCCTCTTTTTTGGGAAGTGTTAGAGATTAAAACAGCGTTATTAATTTGTTTTCCCAATTAAATCAACAAGGCTATTTGTTCTCTTTATAGAAATAATTTTTCTTTTTTTTATAAAAAATTAATTCTTTTACAAAGATGCAATCAGTAGTGTTATTTCATTTAGAAAATAATTGGAAAAGAAATAGAAATGATTTTCTAAATTATTTTAACTTTGAGACATCAACAAAATTAGCATGCTAGAAAAATTATTTAAACAGCTTTATAAAAAATTAGAGAATGAAAAAGAGAATGACAAAAAATCTAAAAATGGGTGTTTTGACTATTTTGTAAACATTATTTTAAAAAATGATGCTCATAAAGTTGGTCACTTTAGTATTACTTCTAAAGCGATAAAAAATTATTATGAAAAATATGTAGAAAAAAAAGCAAATAAATCTGGGGAGCCAAGAAATGAGTTAAAAAACTTAATTGCAGCTTATTTAGGACTTAAAGATTACATACATTTTGTAAAAATAAATTCCGAAAAAGAAGAAGAAGAAGAAAAAATAATTCCAAAAATATTCGCGAAAAATCTAAAAAAGAAAAATTTTAAAATACAAACTACTGCTATTATTATTATTATTATTGGTCTTTTTGGTGTAAACTATTACTTTACAGATACTACTTGTATTGTTTGGAAAAAAAACCATTTTAAGCCAGCTTCTTGCAGCAATAAAAATGCAATAAATAATGTGGTCTATACTATTAATATTGATAATTTTAAGCAAATTGAAGTTACTAAAGAAACCACATTTTTTAAAAATGGAAAACCAATAGTTTGGTATGGAAAAGCTGTTTCTGGAAAAGTAGAATTTTTTAGCTTTAGAGGTATTCATCCAGCAACATTAAAAGAACTCTCTCCCATAACTGAATACATTATTAATAAATATGTTCTTACTAATAATATCGATAAAACTATTACAAACTAAAAAAAGCAGCTAAATTATTTTAGCTGCTTTTATACTTATTTTGTAAATTTAAAATTATCTAATTAATTTTTTATATTTAATACGTTTTGGCATTAAATCTCCACCCAAACGTTTTTTCTTATTCTCTTCATAATCAGAAAAAGAACCTTCAAAGAAATACACTTCGCTATTGCCTTCAAAAGCTAAAATATGTGTACAAACCCTGTCTAAAAACCATCTATCATGACTAATAACAACAGCACAACCTGCAAAATTTTCTAAGCCTTCTTCTAAAGCACGTAAAGTATTTACATCTAAATCGTTTGTTGGTTCATCTAAAAGTAAGACATTTCCTTCTTCTTTTAGTGTCATTGCTAAATGCAAACGGTTTCGTTCTCCTCCAGAAAGTGTATTTACTTTTTTGTTTTGCTCACTTCCAGAAAAATTAAAACGACTTAAATAGGCTCTAGAATTTACTTGCTTTCCACCCATCATTACTAAATCTTGTCCATCAGAAAAATTTTCCCAAATTGTTTTTTCTGGGTTTATATCTGAGTGTGCCTGATCTACATAAGCAATTTTTGCAGTTTCACCCACATTAAAACTTCCTCCGTCGGGTGTTTCTTCACCCATAATCATTTTAAAAATAGTGGTTTTACCTGCTCCGTTTGGACCAATAATTCCAACAATTCCCGCTTGCGGAAGATTAAATTCTAAATTTTCATATAATAATTTATCTCCAAAAGCTTTAGAAACCCCACTTGCCGCTATAACATTGGTTCCTAATCTTGGACCATTGGGTATGTAAATTTCTAGTTTTTCATCAACTTGCTTTTGGTCTTGGCTCATTAATTTGTCATAGTTTTTCAAACGTGCTTTTTGCTTTGTTTGACGACCTTTTGCACCTTGGCGCACCCAATCTAACTCTCTTTCTAATGTTTTTTGACGTTTAGAAGCTGTTTTGCTTTCTTGTGCCATTCTTTGAGATTTTTGGTCTAACCAAGAAGAGTAATTTCCTTTCCAAGGGATTCCTTCTCCTCTATCTAACTCTAAAATCCAACCAGCAACATTATCTAAGAAATATCTATCATGCGTTACAGCAA
>CAYWOM010000165.1:0-4899 GCA_964459905.1 uncultured Polaribacter sp.
TGGAGAATATTTATTGAATTTAATGATTGCTCCGTTTGAAAATGATGCAACGCCTAGCAAACCAATTCTTTATAAAATAATTAAATAGTTTGAAGAAAAAAAATGTCAAAAAAAAGTATGTTTTTTATACCCTTTTAATCTTATTAATTCTGTTTATAAAAGGTGGAATATACTCAGATATTTCAGTTGAAAAATTAAAAAAAGAATATGCAAACGAACACTCTAAATTTGTAGAAATAGACGGAATGCAAGTGCATTATAGAGATGAAGGAAAAGGATTTCCAATAGTTTTAACTCACGGAACTGCCTCTTCTTTGCATACTTGGAATGATTGGACAACCGAATTAAAAAAGAAATACCGAGTAATTAGAATGGATTTACCAGCATTCGGAATTACTGGTCCAAATAAAAATGCAGATTATTCTATTAAAAGTTACACGCAATTTCTACATTCGTTTTTATCAAAAATAAATATTGATACATTTTACTTAGCAGGAAATTCTTTAGGCGGAAATATTGCATGGAACTATGCAGCTGAAAACCCTGATAAAATAGAAAAACTAATCTTAGTTGATGCAAGTGGTTTACCAACAAATAAACCACAACCTGCAATTTTTAAAATGGCAAAAACACCAATTTTAAATAGCTTGTTTTTATACATTACACCTAAATTTATCATCAAAAAAAATATAGAAGAAGTATATGCAGACGATGCTAAAGTTACAGATAAATTAGTAACTCGTTTTCATAAAATGGCATTAAGAGTTGGTAATAGACAAGCATTTATAGACCGAGCTAAAATGGATTTTAAGCTGGGTTCTAAATCAAATTTAGAGAAACTAAAAAGCATACAAACACCAACTTTACTAATTTGGGGAGCAAAAGATTTATGGATTCCTTTAGATAATGGGAAAAGAATGGATAGCTTATTACCTACTTCTAAATTGATGATTTTAGACAATTCTGGCCATGTTCCTATGGAAGAAAATCCTATTGAAAGTTTAGCTGTTTTGAAACAATTTTTAGATTAATATTTTTTTTCTCTCTTCTCTTTTTTCTTAAAGATTAAAACCACTTTTTACGTTTAAAATACCAAACAGAAACAATGGTAATTAATACCATGATTCCGAGTAAAATAAAATAACCGTTTTTGGCTTTTAACTCAGGAATATTCTCGAAATTCATTCCATATATTCCTGCTAAAAAAGTAAGCGGAATAAAAACTACAGACAAAATTGTTAAGGTTTTCATTACCTCATTTAAACGATGACCTTGAATGCTAAAAATTAAGTTTATTTTACTTTCTAATTCTTGCAATTCAAAATCTATATTAGAAATTAAGTTGCTTGTTTGCTCTTTTAACTCGCTAAAATACTTCACATTAAATCCATCGATTTCTATTTTTTCTAATTTAATAATAGTATCGCGTAAACTTAGAGTTGCTTTTTTAAAATTAAACAATTCTTGCTTTCTTTTTTCTACCAAAGAGGTGAATTCTGGCGTCGGTTTTATGTTGCCAGAACTTAATATTTCTGAACTTAATTCAGCATTTTCTTGGTATGTATCTTGGTAATTATCAATAATAGATTCTAATAATAAAAACAATAAATAATCTGCTTTTTTCTTTCTAACAATACCTTTATTACCTTCTAATCGTTCTCGAATCCAATTAAAGTAATCGCCATCTTTTTCTTGAATAGACCATAAAAAATCCGTAGAAACAATAAAAATCATTTGCTCAGAATCTAATTTTCTACTTTCGGTTATTAAAACACGTGTGGTTACAAATAGCAAATTATCTAATAAAATTACTTTGTTTGGATGTTCTTCATCACTTAATAATTTTATTAAAAAATCATCAAATTTATTTTGATTAACAATTTTTTTAAAAGCACCTATATGTTTAATTCCATAGGTATTTAACCATTTTGTAGTTGTTTTATGATTCTTAAACTCAATTTCTGAAACTGTAGAAAAATTAGTTTTCTCATAATTTTTATCAGAATAATTGATTAAAGTTGTGTTGTCTAAAAATTCATTTTCCATCTTAAAAATAGTTGTAAATTTGATAGCTAAAGATACTTTTAAAATTATTAAAAAAGGCATTTTTTTTAAAAATTGAACTAATGCACATAGAACAATTAAGAGATTTTTGTATCGCCAAAAAAGGCGTTACAGAAGAGTTTCCTTTTGATAAAGATACTTTGGTTTTTAAAGTGATGGGAAAAATGTTTGCTTTATCATCTTTAAAAAAATGGGAACAAGGAGAAGGAGCTGTAAATTTAAAATGCAATCCAGAAAAATCTTTAGAATTACGGGAAGAATATGAAGGGATTTATGCGGGCTATCACATGAGTAAAAAACACTGGAACACCATTTCTTTATACAATTCTGACGTTACAGATACATTAATAACCGAACTCATTAATCATTCTTACGATTTGGTTGTTAACGGATTAACAAAAAAAGCGAAGTTAGAATTAGAAAATTTATAACGATTGCTAATCGTTAAAAGTAACTAATTTAAATAACAAATTAGGGTTCGGACAAATCGTTTTCCAAACATCAATTTCACTTTCAAAAGCAACTCCAGGAAAATCGTTTTTAAAATTTAACAAGGTTAACATAACTTGAAAATGTAAATGTGGAACCCAATCGCCATTTTCAGTAGAATTAGCCAAAACGGCCACTTGCTCTCCTTTTTTTATTACAGCTCCAACCTTGTGTTTCAAAACACTTTTCAGAGTATTATGGCCGTATAAAGTATAAAAATAAAAGTCTTCAATTGTATGTTTTAAAATTAATAAACCTCCATATCCTTTATCGCTAGCATCATTTGTTGCACAAACAACTTCGCCATCTAAAAGTGCGTGAACAGCTATTTTTTCTGGCAACCAAAAATCGATTCCCAAATGAATGTTTCGTTTTTCTGAACTATTTTTATTGCTATAAATATCAGAAGTATACAAAGCGCGTTTTTCTAAATAACCACCAGCAATTATTTTATTAGGTACTTTTTTTTGAAGTTCGTCTATTTTATTTTGAAAAAAATCGATATTATTAAATTCCTTTTTGCCGCCAATAAAATTACTTGTTACACTTAAATCTATAAGATGAATTTCTATTTTGTTTATTGTAGGAAACAATGTTTTTAAAGAAAAAGTATTATTTTTTGCCCAATTTTTAAACTTCTTTAAATGTTGATGTTCTGTTCGTAATTTCATAAGATAAAAATAGCATAAAACTTGAATAAAAACCTTTTTTATTCTTTGTAAATTTGTTTTAAACATAGCAAAATTATGATTGTAAGAGGAAATATTGTTGATATAGCGAACAAAAGAATTTATAAAGGAGAAGTTGCAATAGAAAATGGTAAGATTTTAGAAATCAGAGAAAAAAATCACAATCAGGAAAACTATATTTTACCCGGTTTTGTAGACGCTCATATTCATATAGAAAGCTCTATGTTAGTTCCGTCTGAGTTTGCAAAAATTGCTGTAATTCACGGCACCGTTGCTACAGTTTCCGATCCGCATGAAATTGCAAATGTTTTAGGTGTAAAAGGCGTAAATTTTATGATTGAAAACGGGAAGAAAGTTCCGTTAAAATTTAATTTTGGAGCGCCATCTTGTGTACCAGCAACTTCTTTTGAAAGTGCCGGAGCAATTATAGATTCTGAAGATATTAAATTGATGATGGAAAACCCAGACATTAAATATCTCGCAGAAATGATGAATTATCCTGGAGTTTTGTTTGATGATGATGAAGTTTTAGCAAAAATAGAACATGCAAAAAACAACCATAAACCTATTGATGGTCACGCGCCTGGTTTAAGAGGAAAAGATGTTACTAAATATATTTCGGCAGGAATCTCTACTGACCACGAGTGTTTTTCTTTTGAAGAAGGGTTAGAGAAATTACAAAAAGGAATGAAAGTAATAATCAGAGAAGGAAGCGCGGCCAAAAACTTTGAAGCTTTAATAGATTTATTGCCAAAATACTATAAAAACATAATGTTTTGTTCAGACGATAAACACCCAGACGATTTATTGTTAGGTCATATAAATCAGCTTTGTGAACGAGCAATTGCAAAAGGAATTAACATTTTTAAAGTACTACAAGCAGCTTGTGTAAACCCGGTAAAACATTATAATTTAGACGTCGGTTTATTGCAAAAAGAGGATGCTGCAGATTTTATTGTAGTAGAAAATTTAAAGAATTTTAAGGTTTTAGAAACCTATATAAATGGCGAATTGGTTGCCAAAAATGGGGTTTCATTTGTAAAATCTGTCGATTTTGAAGTTTTAAACAATTTTAATACGGATAAGAAGAAAGTATCCGATTTTAAATTTGAATCAGCAACCAAAAAAATAAGAGTTATTGAAGCTTTAGATGGCGAGCTAGTAACCAATCAAATAGAAGCAGAAAGTTTAATAGAAAATGGGAATTTGGTTTCAAACATTAAAACCGATGTTTTAAAAATGACGGTTGTAAATCGTTATAAAAATGAAAAACCTGCAATTGCATTTATTAAAAATTTCGGTTTAAAAGAAGGCGCAATTGCCAGTTCTGTGGGCCACGATTCTCATAATATTATTGCAATTGGCGTTTCTGATGAAGCCATTTGTAAAGCTGTAAATTTAATTATTAAAAATAAAGGTGGAATTTGTGCTGTAAATACCTCCAAAGAAAAAATTGTTTCGTTGCCAGTTGCAGGTATCATGTCAGATTTATCTGCAAAAGAAATAGGCAAATCGTATGCTGAATTAGATAAAATTGCAAAACAAATGGGCAGCAAACTACGCGCGCCTTATATGAGTTTATCGTTTATGGCCTTGTTGGTTATTCCGTCTTTAAAATTATCTGATAAAGGTTTGTTTGATGGAACTTCTTTTAAAT
>CAYWOM010000166.1:0-4883 GCA_964459905.1 uncultured Polaribacter sp.
TGCAAGAAACATTTTTAAAATGGATTCCGTTAACATCTTTAGAGCAATTAGAAACAATTAAACAAACATCTAAAACAGAAGCTATACTTGTTTTTAAACATTCTACTCGATGTGGTATTAGCAGAACGGTAATTAAACAGTTCGAGAAATTATTTGAAGAAGAACATAAAAATTTAAAAGTCTATTATTTAGATTTATTAAATTATAGAAATATTTCTGATGAAGTTGGTGTTACTTTTCAAGTAATACACCAATCTCCCCAACTAATTGTTGTTAAAAATGAAGTATCTGTGTTTAATGCATCGCATTCAGATATTACTCAAATAAATTTAAAAAGATTTATATAGCCTAAATTTGGGATAAACCTATTTTAAGTCTTATTTTTGTATTTCAAATTTTAATACCCTTGTCAGAAACAAACATTTCACAACCAACAATTGGTAAAGAATTATATGGTTACCAAAAAGATGCTCTTCAAGAGATTTTTAATCGTTTTGAGACTGCGCCAGTAGATTATCATCTATTATATCAACTGCCAACAGGTGGTGGTAAAACGGTTATTTTCTCAGAAATTGTTAGACGATATTTAGAGACTTTTAAAAAGAAAGTGTTGGTCTTAACGCATAGAATTGAGTTAAGCAAGCAAACTTCTAAAATGCTAGATGAGTTTGGTGTAAAAAATAAAGTTATAAATAGCACTGCTAAATTAGACGACCAAGAGAATTATAGTTGTTTTGTAGCAATGGTAGAAACCTTAAAAAATAGGTTAACAGATGAAAAACTAGATATTTCTGATATTGGTTTGGTAATTGTTGATGAAGCGCACTACAATTCTTTTACAAAAATTTTTAAATTTTTTGATAAATCTTTTATCCTTGGCGTTACCGCAACACCGTTAAGTTCTAACGTTAAATTACCAATGTATGAGAACTATCAAGAATTATTTGTAGGTGAACCAATTCATCATTTAATAGAAAGTGGCTATTTAGCGCAGGCAAAATTATTTTCTTATAATGTTGGTTTAACTTCTTTAGAAGTTGGTGCTAACGGAGATTATACCGTAAAATCTTCTGAAGATTTATACACCAATTCAGACATGCTTTCTAAATTGGTAAGCGCTTACGAAGAAACTTGTAAGGGTAAAAAAACTTTAATTTTTAATAACGGAATTAACACTTCTATACAAGTATATCATGCATTTAAAAAAGCAGGATACCCAATTGCACATTTAGACAATACAAATAGTAGAAAAGAGCGCGAATTTATTCTAACATGGTTTCACAAAACACCAAATGCAATTATTAGCTCTGTAAGTATTTTAACTACAGGTTTCGATGAGCCAAGTATAGAAGCAATTATTTTAAATAGAGCAACAAAATCGTTAACTTTATATTATCAAATGATAGGGCGTGGTTCGCGTATTTTTAAAAATAAAACTACATTTGATGTATTAGATTTAGGAAACAATTTTCATAGATTTGGTCCTTGGGGAGCAGATTTAGATTGGCAAAAAATGTTTTCGGCACCAGATTACTATCTAAATGCAATTTTATCGGATGAAGAAATAGAAAGTACATTTAGATATGAACTAACTGCAGATGTAAAAAAAGAATTTGAAAACTCTACAGATACTTATTTCGAAATGAAAAAAGTATACATAGAAACTATAAAAACAGGAGAATCATCTAAAAGAGTTTTAGAAAAATCGATAGTACACCATGCAAAAATGTGTATCGAAAATAGCGAAGATGTTTTTGATGCTTTAATTTTAGCAAAAATGCTAGGAGAGGAGATTGATGATCGAATTAACAGATATGCAAAATGTATCTCTAAAAGTACCCACAACTTTGTAACTTGGCTAAAAGACGATTATAGAAAGAAATTAAACGCCTATTTAAGAGAAAATTTCGATGAAGATTTCGAGAAAATTCATGGCCACCCACCAATTGAAGAATAAGCACAAATTATAAATAATCTTTGTAGATTATTAAATTGTAAAGTTGAATAATGTTATCATTGTTTAACTTTTTTTTTGATCATATTTTACTTTTTTATCTGCTTTTAATATTCAAATTTATGTTTTATTTATAAATTTTTGTTTTTTTTTAACTCTCATTTTATAATTTAATTAGATTTTTTAATATTGATTAATAAGTTGTAAATGAGTCAATAGTATTTTAAATGGCTTGTATTGTGGTATATTTGATATGAGAATGATTTGCTTATTTATGGTTTTTTTACAAATTATTTGTAAGAATAGAAATTTACTATCGACATAGAACTTATAATAACTAAAAAATATGATTATGAAGAAATTATTAATTTTAGCAATTGCATCTGTTTTAATATTTGCATCTTGTAACGACAATGACAACGAACCAACATTAGCAAATTTAACTTTAAACTTAACAGGATTAGAAGCTTTAGGAGCTAATTATGTATACGAAGGTTGGCTAATTGTAGATGGAAATCCTTTAAGTACAGGTACATTTTCTAGTGTAGATTTTCCACAAACTTTTTCAGTAGATTTAACAGATTTATCTAAAGCTACAAAATTTGTAGTATCAATTGAACCAGCAGGAGAAACTGGGGTAGCTGCCTTAGCACCTGCACCAACAAAAATTTTATCAGGAGATTTTTCTGGAAATTTAGCTGCTCTTACTTCTGGTATAATTGGTGATTTTTCTAACGCTTCTGGACAATTCTTTTTAAGATCTCCAACAGATGAAACAGGAATGAATAATGGAAATGATGAAAACGGTGTTTGGTTTGGAACACCAGGCGCACCTCCAACGGCAAACTTTGTATTACCAACGTTACCAAGAGGTTTTGTTTATGAGGGTTGGGTTGTTGGTGAAAATGGACCTATTTCTACAGGAACATTTTCAGATTTTTCAGCAAGAGATAGTAGTAATGGTTTTAGTGGAACTCAAAATAACCAAGGACCACCTGTACCAGCAGAAGATTTCTTTTTAAATGCTCTAAATGGAGAAATTTTTCCATTAGATATTAGAGGTAGAAATGTTGTTATCTCTGTAGAACCAGTTCCAGATAATTCAGCTGCACCTTTTTCTATAAAACCATTAGTTGGTAAATCTGGTCAAGATACTGCACCAGCTGTGCATAGTTTTGAGTTAAATTTAAGTTCTTTACCAACAGGAACAGTATCTAGATAATATTAAAATATTTTTTAAACTGATAAAAAGGGTAATCATATAAAAATGATTACCCTTTTCTGTATATAAAAAATGCCCAACATAGAAAATTCTATTATTGGACACCAACTAACCAACCAGTTGTAATTTATTGCTTTTTAATCTTAACAGGCATTCTGTAGATCTCACCTTTTTTAAGATTTTTTAAATTAATTTTTTTATAATTCAATCTACTTTTTACATAGTTACTAAATTCTGTGTTTTCCGAATCTATTGTAACAACAATAACTTCATTATTATTGTTAATTATAAAAGAAATTACGGCAGATTCAGATTTATTTATTTCTATAGGAATATTAGTTCCTAATAAAGAAACAATCTCAGATCTTAACGATTTGTTGTCTTTTGTTGCGTTTTTCTCTGTTGCAACTGTAGCAAATACTGTTGATAAACTAATTGTAAGAACGGTAATAATAGTTTTAAAATTATTCATAATGTAAGTGTTTTAGGTTAAACGTATATGAAAAAGACGACAGTAATTAAAATGAGTTACAGTTGTATAACTACTTTAATAGTATTTTAACGTTGTTTAACTTAAATTAAGGAATAAATATTTTTTAAGATTGTTAAGTGAAAAATCTAATAAAAATATAAGGAAAGGTAATTCTAACGACATTAAAAATGAGACTCAAAAGCCTCTTTGTCGTTTTGCTTCAAACAAAATTATTGCTGCAGAAACAGATACATTCATAGAATCTATTTGTCCTTGCATGGGTATGTTTATATTTTGTGTAGCAGCTTTTCGCCAAATTTCTGAAAGGCCAGTTGCTTCTGTGCCAACAACTATGGCAGAAGCGTTTTTATAATTTTCTAAATGATACTCATTAGAATTCTGTAAGGTAGCTGCAAAAATATCAATATTATTTTCTAATAGAAAAGAAACCATTTCTTGAGAAGTTGCCACTGCAATTTGATTTGTAAACACACAGCCAACACTAGAGCGAATAATATTAGCATTATACAAATCGCTTTTGGGGTTTGCGATAAAAACGGCATCAACATTAGCCGCATCTGCAGTTCTTAAAATTGCACCAATATTACCAGGTTTTTCAATGCTTTCCGCAATCAAAATTAATGGATTTTTAGTTTTAAATTGAATGTTTTCTAATGAGAAATTTTTTGCTTTTGTAACCGCAATAATTCCTTCTGTAGAACCTCTATAGGCTAATTTTTGATAAATTTCTTTAGATATTTCTATGCGGTTTATATTTTGATTAAAAAGATGTAGTATTTCATTTTCTGAAATCAATTCTGGATAAAACAACACCGTATTAAACTCATAATTAGCAGTTATTGCTAAAGAAATTTCACGTTTTCCTTCTATAATAAATAATCCTTGTTTTTTACGCTCACGAGCCTTTTCTTGCAGCTTTAGCAAGTCTTTTACATATTTATTCTGAATGCTAGTAATTTCTTTCATTGCAAGCAAATATACCTAATTATAGTTGTTTTCATTAAAAAGGCTCGCAAATTGCGAGCCTTTTTAGTAATAAAAATAATATTTATTTCGATTTATATTTATTAGAATATCGTTTCCAAAGTTTTGTTTGGTGGGTTTCTAAGCTAATTTTTCTACCTTGAATAAAAGCTTCTGTTAGAATATTACCTCTCATATCTAAAGCATCTCCTTCAGAAACAAACAGCGTTGCATCTTTACCAATTTCTAAG
>CAYWOM010000167.1:0-4851 GCA_964459905.1 uncultured Polaribacter sp.
TTAAAAAGTTAGCTTTTAAGATAAATTTTGTTGAGGTTAATTTACTTCTCTGTTTATAGTATTCGTAAAATTTTAACGTAAAAAAAGAGTCAAGAACAAAAATGTCTTAACTCTTTTTTTTTACTTACTATTTGTTTAAATTTTATTTAAAATCTTCATCAGAAACACCTGCGTTAATTTTAATTTCTTGTATTACAAAACTAATATCCATAGGTCCCATTTTCTGTCCCATTGTATGCGGAAATTTAATACCGTTTACTTCTTTATAATCAGAAAACATTGTAGGCACTTTCATTTCTCCTTGAGGCCCTTTTACTGTTTTTACAGATTTTACTTTTAGACCACTTATTACGTCATAAAAAATTTCAGAATCGTTGTGTTTTATTACATACGCATTTTTACCATCTAAAGGTTCAATTCTATCTAAAGTACCCGCTTTATAAGCTTCATCTTCAAAAAGAGTTGTTGCTGCTTTTGCTTTGGTAAGCTCTTTTCCTTCGGTCTCTTTTCGTTGTCCTCGTTCTTCCGAATAGCCTTTTGCTCCATCAAAAACAACTTTTTGCATAACATTGCCCATCACAGAAATAACCTGAGACGTTTTATTAGGTGCTGCCGCTTTAACAGTCATAACAATAGGTGTGCCTTGTACCGTAGCATTTGCAACCACCATTGTGGTGTTAATTGCAGCAATTTTATCTTTACCGCCAATGGCTTTAAAATAACCATTTACTACTGTATTCGCGGTCATTCCTGCCGGAATTGGCAAACTCATTGCTGGTTTTTCGGTAGGGTTTCCTTCTTTGTCAAAATAGTTTATGATATAATCTCCTTTTTCAAGGTTTTTAAGTACATCTATACCTTTTCCTGTAATTACAATACGTGCTTTATTTCCTTTAAAATATTTTAAAGCTGCATTTTGTACGTCATCTATACTTACTGCGTTTATATTTTTAATGTAGTTGGCATAAAAATCTTCAGGTAAATTATAGCGTGCAATATTTAAGGCATAATTTGCAGCTGTTTTGGGTTTTTGAACATCCATTACAAAGCTACCAATATATTTTTCCTTTACGTTTTTTAACTCTTCGGCAGATACTTTTTGATATCGAATTTTGTTAATTTCTTTTTGAATTTCTACCACAGAACTATCTGTAACAACATTTCTAACACTAGCATTAGCTCTAAAAGTTGCTGCATCTCTACTTTGTCTTACTTTGGAGTATGACCCGTAAGTATAACCTTTGTCTTCACGTAAATTTTGAAATAAACGAGCTGTACCGCCACCACCTAAAATTTGATTTGCTAACAAAGCTGCATAATAATCTTTATCGCCTAATTTTAAATCGATATTATTAATTACAGAAATTTCCGATTGCACTGCATTAGGCATGTTAACAAAATTTATTTCTGTGTTTGCTACGTTGGTTGGCTTTGCAATTTGTGAAACAGGAATTGGGCTTTTAGTCCAATCTGAAAAAAGCTTTTTTACTAGTTTTTTAATTTCTTTTGGGTTGATGTCTCCTTCAATAACCAAATACGCATTGTTAGGTTTGTAATAGGTGTCGTAAAATTTTTGTACATCGCTAATGGAAACCTTGTTTACAGATTCTTTAGAAGTAAACTCTCCATAAGGATGCTTTTTACCATAGGTTAACAAATCTTCTACACGTCTGGCAATATTTTTTACATCTTTTTCGCCAGATTTAATTCCGTCTAAGGTTATTTTTACTTCTTTGTCGAATTCTTCTTGCGTAAATTGAGAATTTTTAACCCCATCTGCCATCAATTTTAAAACCTCTGGAAAATACCTTGTTAAAGAAGATGCGTAGGCACTAGCACTGTAAAAATCTACAGAAGCCCCTAAATAATCTACTTTTTCATTAAAAGCATCTTTAGATATATTTGTGGTTCCTCTACCTAATAAACTTCCCATCATATTAGATACACCAGCAATTTCGCCCTCGTAAACGGGTTTGTTATCTATGGTAAGATTGGCAGAAGCTCTTGGTAATTTATGGTTTTCTACCAGTATAATGGTCATGCCGTTCTTTAATGTAAACGATGCTGCTTTGCCAAGTTTTACCACAGGATCTGGTCCTGGTTTTGGCATTTTACTTCTATCTATTTGTGCGTTTAAAGCAAAAGACATGGTTACAATTGCTATTAACGATAAAATTTTTGTTTTCATAAGTATAGTGTCTTTTGAATTATTTTTTTTCTGGAAGGTATTCCAAAATTAAACGTTGGTTAGGATTTAAATACTTTTTTGCCGTTTCTCTAATTTCTTCTCTTGTAATAGATCTATAAATATCTATTTCGGTATTTATTAAATTAGTATCGCCAAATAAAACATTGTATTTAGCTAAAGAGTTGGCAATGCCCTCTACACTAGAATTAGCGTTTACAAAATTGTTTTCAAATTTATTTTGTAGTTTTTGGTACGCTTTTTCTGAAATTAATTCCGATTGAATTTTTACCACTTCTTCATCAATTTCTTTTACAATATCGGTAAGTTTTGTTTCGCCCTGTGGCAAACCATACAATATATAAGTTCCGTAATCTTCCTGACTTAGGTTAATTGCGCCTGCCTGTAAAGCCATTTTTTTAGTATCTACCAATTTTTTATACATTATAGAACTTTTACCAGAACTTAAATAAGAAGAGATCATATCTAATATTCTAGACTCTCTTGTTTTCATTGCTGGTGTTCTATAAGCGGCAATAATAGCTGGTATTTGTATGTTTGGGTCGTATGCTTTGGCTTCTATTTGTTGGGTAATTGGGTCTTCTTTAGGAAAACTTCTTGTAATAGCTTCGCCTCTTGGAATAGGACCAAAATAATCTTCAATCATTTTTTTGGTAGCATTAATGTCTATATCGCCGGCAACTACCAAAGTAGCATTGTTAGGTACATAAAACTTTTTATTGAAAGCCATAAACTCTTCTAATGTAGCATCGTCTAAATGCTTCATTTTCCCAATAGTTGTCCCTTTATATGGATGTTTTTTAAACATATTTTTCTTTACATTTTCTAAAAAACGAGAATAAGGTTGGTTATCTACACGCAATCTTTTTTCTTCTTTTACCACTTCATTTTGTGTGTCTACACCGTCTTGCCCTATTATAGGATGCAGTAAACGCTCAGATTCCATCCATAAACCAAGTTCTAATTTATTAGAAGGAAAAACCTCGTAATAATAAGTTCTATCATCTGTGGTGTTGGCATTGTTTCTGCCTCCGTTAGCCGATACTATTTTAAACCATTCGCCTTTTTTAATGTTTTTGGTACCTTCAAATAAAAGATGTTCAAAAAAGTGAGCCATTCCGGTTCTATTGGGTTGCTCATCTTTGGCACCTACATGATACATAACCGATGTGGTAACTACTGGCGCAGAATTGTCTTGATGCAAAATAACATGCATTCCGTTGTTTAAATCGTACTCTTCAAATTCAACTTTTTGTGCATTTACAGTAAATGCAATCAACATAGCAGAAGCAAGAGATAAAATACTTTTTTTCATTGATTCGTTTTTAATTAGTGTTTAATAATTGGTTTGACGCTGTTTGTATCTACTTGTTACAAACGAAGTGAATAGTTAAAATATGATAGTTTTGTAGCTGATTTTTATTGCTTTATGTATTTTGCTATACATGGCTCTATACAAGGGTAATTAATAATTAAAATATTTTTGTTTTGTTGAAAGGTGTATTTATAATCAGGGTTACTACAATCAGGTGAATTAAAAGTCGATTCATAGACATCGTACGTTCCCGAAGTTATATTGTTTGTATTGATAGACATATTACACAGCATTCCGTTAGAAGTTATTGTTCCATCATTTTTAAAAGTAATAGTTTTTTTACTTTCAATAGATGAGAATGTTCCGCTGCCATCTCCAGGATCTGCTAAAATTTCTATCAATTTCCAGTTTCCAATTAATGTTGTGTTTGTTTTTTCTTCTTCATTATTGTTGCAGGAAAATAATATTCCTACTAAAATAAAAATAAATAACATTCTTTTCATAAGTATTTTTTTATGCAGATTTTAAAATGTTTAAAAGGGTATGTTAAATTATTTATAACTCAAAAATAAGAATAATCTCTCTAAACAAAAGGTTAAAATTTAGTTTATTAACTTGGTTTTTAGTGATATTTTTTCTCTTTGGCTATTGTAGCTCCGTAAAAAAGATATATATTTGCAGCCGCATTTTCATTCAGTAAATGCAAAATAATTAGTATTAATACGCAAAACAAATAGTATGTACGCAATCGTAGAGATAGCAGGGCAGCAGTTTAAAGTAGCAAAAGACCAAAAAGTATACGTTCATCGTTTACAAGGAGAAGAAGGATCAAAAATTACTTTTGATAACGTTCTTTTACTTGACAACAAAGGAAGTGTAACTATTGGCGCCCCAGCTATAGAAGGAGCCGCAGTAACGGCAAAAATTTTAGGTCACCTAAAAGGTGATAAAGTAATCGTTTTCAAGAAGAAAAGAAGAAAAGGTTACCAAAAGAAAAACGGACACAGACAGTATTTAAGTGAGATTCAGATTGAATCTATTACTGCTTCTGGTGCTAAAAAAGCAGCTCCTAAAAAAGAGGCTAAAGTAGCAGCTCCGAAGAAATCTGCAAAAGCAGATAATTTAACAAAAATTGAAGGTGCTGGACCTAAAGCTGCAGAAGCTTTAGTAAATGCAGGAGTAGATACTTTTGCAAAAGTTGCAAAAACAGATGCTGCTAAATTAAGCGAAATCTTAACAGAAGCAAGTTCTAGATTGTCTCACATTGTAACAGTTACTTGGCCAAAACAAGCTGGTTTAGCTGCAGATGGTAAATGGGATGAATTAAAAG
>CAYWOM010000168.1:0-4851 GCA_964459905.1 uncultured Polaribacter sp.
GTTCCATTAGCTTGAAAAGAAATTGAATTCCCACAAACAGAAGTGTTTTCTCCTGTAATTGAATTGATTATAGGACTGTCAAAAACAGTTATTTGTATTGATGTGGAATTAGAAGTACAAGTTCCATTTAAAGCGACTGCATATAAAGTTCTACTACCTGTAAAATTAGCCAAATAACTTAAATTTTTACCGTTATTAGTTATTCCTGTTGTAACTTCATTTGTTAATGAAGAATTAGTATACCATTTTACTTCTCCTGCTGATGTTGTCGCTGTAATAGAAAATGAATTTTCGCTACAAACTTGGTTAGAATTTAAGGTAGGTGCTGGTTCTCTAAGAACAATGATAACATTATAGTTTTTTTTGTCAGATTCTATAGATTGACCTACAGTGTGAGTTACAGAAATTATATCACTATTACTAACTGTTACAAATGGACTTGTAATACTTGTATTAGTCGAGAATAACGTATTATTTTTATACCATTTATAGGTAGCATTTGAAATACTATTGGTCTGAAATTGAACAGAAGCTGTTGTTGAACTACGACAATTAGTATCTTGTATTTGAATTAGAGTTGTTGGTATACTCTGTTGAACATTATAGGTTAGGCTTGATAAATTATAGGTAGGATAATCTGTACAATATCTATCAACATATTCAGCTCCAGATGTTCCACATCTAGCAATACATCTTGTACCACATACATAAGAAAAAGAAGCACCTCTTAAAACTTGACCTGTTCCTAATTTAAATTGATTTATTTGCGATAAAGTTAATGTAAAAGCGACATTGGGAGTTATTGATATAGAATAACCATTATCATTATATAATTCTATGAAATTACCTGTAGTAATATAGCTTATTCCATTTGCTAAATTTGTAACTTCTAATGTTGGATTTGAATTATAATATATTTGTGAACTACTCTTGGTAGCACTCATAAATAAAATAATTATAATAGTAAGTTTTGTAATATTTTTCATAATAAGTTTTTTATCTAAAAATGTAATATCTTAAACCAACACCTAAGTCATAGCGCCAATTTCCTAATTTATCTTTTGAACCGTTTGTAGCATAGTATTCTTTAAAGAAAATATTTATACCAATAGATTCACTCAAACTGTATTCTAAATTTGCTCCTAAATAGACAAAAATATGTTTAGGATATTCTTCAATTAAAGTAGTTTCGCTTGTAACTTTTACAAGTTCATATGATAAACCTCCTAAAGCTGTGAAGTTAAAAAGACTAAAAAATTGATTTCTTCCTCTTGTATCTCCCTCCCATAATGTATAACCAATTTCTGCTCCTGCTTCTAGTATTTCCTCTGAATAAGATTTGTATTCAAAATTTCTAAAACCTCCAAAAAGTTTGAGGTGTAAATTTTCTCTATAATAATACATGCCAGAAATAGAAGCTCCGTAATTATTTGCTCCTCGAATATAAGATACTTCTATCGCTTTTGTTTCTTCGATATGTGAAGATGTAGAAACTGCTGTCTGGGAATTTATGGAAAGACAAAAAAAGAACCCAAGGGCAGATAGAATTTTTAGTTTAATGCCACCAAGCACAACCGCAAATCTAAACCCAAGGGTTCGATATTTTTTTATTGTTGCGTTTAGGTGCTTGGTGGGCTTTTTTCTCAATAAGGGGGCAAATGTAAACATAAATTAATTTTTCTTATTAATAATAAATAGAATAATAGATATACTTAAAAAAATAAGTACATACATCGTATTAAATAAATAGGTTTTTGACTATAATTTTAATGCGTAGGGGTCATTTACTAAGCGGCTTCTTAGCTGTAGAATTAAATCTCTATTACCATTTTTTTCTTTTAATTCTAATGATAGTTTTTGTTCTTTGTTTAATGATAATTTATTAAACTTGAAGATAATTGTAATAGTCTCCTTTGGGTTTATAGATTCTGTACCGTAAATAGCTGTATAGTCTTTATCTAAAATTAGTAGCTTACGTGTATTTGATTTTTTTGTGTTTCCTTTTTTCCCTTTAGTATCTATAAATACTTTTAAAAAATCTATAATATAATCTTGATTAGAAGAGTTGGTAACCTCTAATTTATAATAAACATACTGATTATAATAATAGTGATTATTATACTTTAGATACATATCATCAAAACGTGTGTAATACCTTTTAGCACTTCTTTTGTCAGTTAATAAAGCTTTTAAAACTTGGTCGTCTAAGTTTTTATTAAGTGTCGGTATAGTATTTAATATTTCTTCTTTTTTATTTTTTTTAAGTGGTTTAATAGTCGCTAATTCTTCACTAATAGGGATCGTCCAACTTTTAGGTTTGTCAATATAAACTAGGCTAAAATTATAATGAAAACCATTTTTAGTACTAATATAAAGGTTTGTGTTTACAAATTCTTTTTTTTGCGCCTTACCTATTAAACTTATAACGTTTCCTAATAGTTTGTTTTGAATTTGCAAATCCCCTGTACCAATAATAATATTTTCAATTTTATCGTTAAATATTAGTTGGGTTGATTTGTATAAATTAATAGGTATTATTTCTTGTGATTGTAAGTTACAAGTGCTTAATAAAATAATAAATAGTAGTATTTTATAAGTGTCCTTTAAGTATAATTTCATGTTCATCATATAGGTCAATTTTTATTTCTTTTTTCTTTTTTCTTATTACACTAGATAATATACGACCAACCGTACCTTGATTAGATACTTCTCGATTTACTTCATTAGAAGTTTGGTCTTGTAATTCTGTTAAAATGGCTTCATCGGTAATTAGCAAACCCTCGTAACCATCTAATCGGTCATAAGCAGTTAGATTAATTGGAGTTCTTTTTCCATTATTGGTCATATTAGAAAAATTAATTTTGACTCTACCTGTTTTAATAATTTTAGCTACTCCGTATAAGTAGGTGTTACGCTTTAATATTTTATTGTTATAGGTAACATCATTTAAAACTCTAACGGTAATCATTGCATTATTATAGGCTGTTTGGTTTCCATTTATAACTGCTGTAAATTCTATTGGATTTAAAGCAATAGATTTTGTATTTGTATTTGTTGTAGTGGTTTGTCTACTTAAAATTAGTTTTTCTTCAAAAGTTAATACTTTTGGAGGTGTTATTTTTTTTTCAGTTTTAACTATTACATTTTGATGCCCATTAATTATTTCCTGCTGACTTTTACCTTGTTTAATTTGATCTGTAATACTTACTTTTTTGATTGGTTTGGTATAGGTGTTTTTATTTCTTTTTGATAAATTAAATAAACTATCTACTTTTCTTTCTAAACGTTCTTTTTGTGTAAGTGCTAATTTATTTTCGATACTATCATTTCCGAAAACCCCTTTCCTGTCAAAGTTTAAAGAAGTTGTATTTTCTTTTAATTCGTTTTCTTTAGCATAGGCATCAAGCTTTGTATTATAGTCTACAACAGCTTTGTTTTTAGGAATATCTAGTTTAGATTCTACAAGCGTATCTGAATTATTATCAGAAAAAAACAAACCATATAAAAGGAATACTATTACTAGAAAGATAACAGAAAAAATAATTATCTGTCCTTTATCAATATTAAGTTCTTCTATTCTTTCTTCTATACTTCTCATTTTTTTATTTTTGTATTACTAACCTCTTTAAAATCCTGTATTAAATAGCCATAAGGATTTTTTGGATAATTTTGTGATACTTTTACCAATTTTCCTTTACAAATTAAAGCATATCTATTTTTTTCAATTTGGTTTGGTTTATTAATATCAATAATTACTTTAACAATAAAATTTCCTGTATTATCAATATTTACTTCTTCAATTTCTACGCTTTGACTAGAGGTACTTTGAATCAATAAATTGTAATGACCGCTATTCTTGTAAAAAAAATATAATTCCTTTCCTGTATCATCAATAAGCCATAGTGCTTTTTCTATTTGTTTTTCATAATTCCATTGATCATATTGATAAAATTTAGTTATAAATAATTCAATATGCGCTTTTATAAAAACTTCTTCTAATTCTTTTTTTTCTATTAGAACTAACGGTAATAATTCTTTTTCTTTAGAGATACCATAAACATACCTATTGCTTGTTTTATAAATATTTACAACGCTTACTATTGAAACAATACAAACAATACCGCTAATTATAATAACTAATTTTGTTATTAAACTATTTTTTTTTAATGTGTTATAAATGTCAATTTGTGGTTCTCTCATTATGCTAAAACTTTATATACCATATCATATGATTTTTTAAATAATTTTATTTTCACCCATATTAAAAAGATTATCAAAATTACCTCTATACTATTACCTAATAATAATTCTAAAGGAAAAAGTTGAGCAACATTATGTTTAATTGTAGAGGCTATTTCATTTGTAAAACCTAGTACTAAAAAAAATGGTATTATTAATACATAGGTTGCTATATATAATTTTAACCACTTCATAAATTGTTCGTTTCCTGCTTTAAAAATTGAAATTGAAATTGCAAAAGGGCCTATTATTTTCAGTAAACCTAACATAAAAAATCTTTCAATTATAAAAACTCCAAAAATCATAGCATCAATTCCTTTTGCTAAACCATGTAAAAGGTTCATAAAAATAGAAGATCCACCAGAAGAAACTAGATTACTAAAAAAATTACCCATACTTACTAACGCTTGTTTCCAACCATTTGAGACTTCTTCCTCAATTGTTTCTTCTTGAAAATTTATACCTAAATCTATAGAAGATTTAAAAACATTATCTAAATTTAAAAAAACATTATCTAATAATATTAATAATTGGTCATAAGACGCAATTAGTAAAACAAATATTAGGGAAATTAATAGTTTACTAGGACTATAAGGCAAGGATAAAGTGCCG
>CAYWOM010000169.1:0-4784 GCA_964459905.1 uncultured Polaribacter sp.
GGATTGCTTCTGTAGCCGGAACTACGAGTGATTCGCCAGCAGGAATATCAGGATGGCAGACTAACACTGTAGCAAATGGGGCTTGGAACTCAGGTACAGAGACTGCGCCTGTTAAAGTAGTTACTAACGACCCTTGCCCAACGGGTTATAGAGTACCTACTGATACAGAGTGGGCTGTTGTGGCCAATACTAGTAATAACACCCAGATTTTTACTGGGACGTTTATAGATAGTGCCACAAACTTTGGTTCTGGTATAAGTTTTGGTCCAAATACAGTTACTAAAACACTTACATTGCCGGCCGCCGCAGCACCAGCGCTGGTGAGTTGACCCTCCGTGGTGCCGAGGGTTAGTATTGGAGTAGTACAGAGAATATTAGTACTACCTCTCAACGCTTCAACTTCGATAGTACCGGGGCCAACACGAACGACTTTTCTAGTCGTGCAGCTGGCTTTTCTGTCCGTTGCATTAAGGAATAAAATTATATTAATTTTTTACGTATCTGTCTATTTAGCAAATTATAAGCAAATCGTGGTGGCTATGCCGCCACGATTTGCTTTTTAAAATTGTTTATTAAAGGTCGTTTAAAAATAAGCGTACTAAAATAACAGCTTATGTACATCAAAATAATGAGGTACTACAAAAAAAGGCGCAATCTGTTGTGTCTGTAATCAATTATTCCTTGGTTTATTAGTCTTTATAGCACCTATAACCTTAGTTGGTAACAAGCAGAAAAATGACAAACGAAATTGACTTCTACAAAAATTTATCGTTTAATTACAAAGGCTGCGAAGGAAAGCATTATCTTATTAAAAAACCTTCAACAGACACACAATAAATACCTATTAAAATGATAAAAAAATACTAGTACCACTTATTTTGTTTTTTACCATAAACAGCTTTTCTCAATCCATTTCTATGGATTTTCCGGCCTTTGCTGGTAAGACTTATGATTTTATAATCTTTCAAGGCAGTAAGCAAGTAACAGTACAACAAGACACCATAACTGCCAATGGCAAGTTTACGTTAAAAATACCGGCACAATACGCACCTTATACTGGCATGAGCCGCTGGTTAATTACAAGAACAGAACAAGGGGGCGGTTTAGATATGGCAATACCAGGATACAATTTTTCGGTAAGCTGTTTATCTAACACACCTACAAACAAAAATATTGTGTACAAAGGCTTTAATGCTGTAAATGAATTAAACACCCTAAATACCGAACAACAACAAATACTGCAAAAATTTACGATAACAAATCAAGCAGCTACTCTGTATAAAGACCATAAAAATCTGTATGGAACTTTTAGTAAAGAAAAAATAAAACAAAAAAAAGCATTCGATAAATTTCACAAACAATTAAAAAGCAACCCCAGTTTTAATGCCCGTTTTTTACCTATTGTAAACCTTACCCAAGATATTCCGCCACAGCTAAGTAATACCCCAGAAAAAAAGGTACAAATTTATAAGCAGTTTATTACGCAAGAATTAGATTTTAATGATTTATACGTCTCTGGCCATTGGACCGCAATAATACGCGATTTGGTATCGTTTCAAAGCAACGTTGTAAACGATAAAGCCCAATTTGCAAAAGATTTTAAACAAATAAGCAATAGAATAACAAACCCAACATAGTACACAGATTTTGTAGGCAAAGTTATCTACTACCTCGCTACTTATGGCAAAGATGATTATGCAGATGCCATAACAAAAACAGCGGCAGGCTCTGTAAGGCTGCCATAGAAGGTTTAAAAAATAAGTACACCATTTTAAAGGAAAAAGGGATTTGACCTTCTTATTAATTTTGTGACCCTAGATTTTAAAGTGAATGGCAACAGCAAGGGCAATTTATTATTAGAAGCAATTGGTGGCATGCCAGACCTAACGTTTGGAGATGGTGTGCATAATTTTATTTGCCAATAATTGCAGATCAAGGTAGAGTATGGTTAAATAATAATTTAGGTGCAGAATATTCTAATACATTTAGTGTAAACTTTAGCCCTGCATCTCAGGCAACAATTTCTAATGATTATTTAGCTAAAGGGTCATTATATCAATAGGGGAGGCCAAGTGATGGTCACAAATTAATTACTTGGACTTCATCAATAAATTTCTTTGATGCTATTGTTACTATAGGTACCCTAGTAAATGTTACTACTACGACACTTTCAACTATAAATGTACCAGGTACAAATTTATTTATAACTGCTGATACTACTAATGATATTAATTTATGGCAAGGTGTAAACGGAGTAAATAATCTTTGCCCTTTAAGCTACCGTCTTCCAACTATTACTGAATTGGAAAACGTATATACTTTAGAAGGAGCTGTAAATAATACTACCCTAGCAAACAGCACACTTAAAATACCTAATGCTGGCTAACGCTTTAGCAACGGAAGTGTTTTTAATGAAAAAAAAAGTATGGTAATTAGCAGCACGTTTAGCAGCATTAGTAATATAAGAATTTTGGGTGCTGGAACTAATGCTACTTCTTTTTCTTCTAATACAAATATTTTGACTTATGTAAATTCTGTTCGCTGTATCAAAGACTAAGACGCTTATAATTAGAGAAACAATACAAAAGAGACAGCCTTTAAAAAGGCCGTCTCTTTTATTCATAGAAAACATAAAGTTTATATGAGAAATTAGTAGATTCAATTAAAATATGTTTACCTAATTTTTTTAAAAGATAGATGAGGTTAATAATCAATAGCGTCTTAAACAATTAAAAAAGAGAAAGGAAATTTGTTCCTTAAAGCTGCTTTTGTGATGCATATGATGCAATACAAAAAAACCTTTTTCTGTTGCTACATATAACCCTATTTCGCAAATAATCTCAAAAATCAGACAGCTCAAGATTCAAAAAAATAGTCAAGTTACACCGTAGTTATAAACATCAAAAAATAATTTGGTAGTTGTTTCACCTAGTATCTATGCTTGTTGTCAATTTGCCAATAGCCAATCTTTGGGTGGTATAAGTGATGGTTTGCGTACTAAACAGGCAACCTTAATCTCTTAACTATAGGTAGTACCTTTAAAATCTGCGTTAAGTTATCAGAATAAAAACAGAAGTTGAGAGTTTTTGATGCTAAACTTGTTGTAGATTTTGAAACTATTAACTTTGATTTTGTAAACCTACCGCTAGTAGTAGAAGGGAATACAAAACCAAATACAATTGGTTTAGATGAATGTGGTGACGCTATTCGTGGTTCTTTACCTGCGCGGTGCAGCTTATGATGCAGTTACAGTAAATGATTTAGTAGAAATTATAGTAGCTGAGTAAAATAATATGATAATATTACGGTATTATTAGACCGTAATAATAAAAGTTTACAAAATTTTAAAGCCCTTTTTCCAGACTAGTTACACCATATACCTATTAGATGCTAACGGCACAATTAAAAAAAGACTAGTTGTTTTCGAAATTATAGGTACTAAATAGCATAAGGCCTAAAACCCAGGCTAAGTTATGCTCAAAAAATTAGATTAACAATAAGGGTTGCTTTGTTTTACTGAACTCTATTTTGACGTGCTAAATCCGTTTCAGTATCTAATTCGGTTCACTATTTTAGCAGTTCAATAAAACTACCGTAAAAAACCCAAATCAAACTAAAGTTAGGGCAAATGTAATAATGTACTCAATAACTCTAAGATTTTGCTAATTTCTTCTTTAGAATTATAATTATGTATACAAAAGCGCAAACGCTCTTTCTCTTCTTTTACCGTTGGCGATAAAATAGCTTTTACATTAAAGCCATTTTTTTGCAGTTGCAAAGAAATTTTTTTTACGTTATTGTTGCCAGAAATAATACAACAATGAATGGCAGAATTACTTTCTATAAATAAATTTTTAAGCTGTAATATTTCTATTTCCGATTTAAAAAAAGCAATATTTTCTGCTAATTTTTGTTTGTGCTGAACTTGATTTTGCATTTCTTGATAAGAAACTTTAATAGTTGCTAAAGAATGAGGAGACAAGCCCGTTGTATAAATAAAACTGCGCGCAAAATTTACTAAATATTCGTTTAACCCTTTAGATCCTAAAATAGCAGCGGCATGACAACCTAAAGCTTTTCCAAAGGTAATAACTCTTGCAAAAACATCGTTTTGTATGTTTAATTGCTGTACAATTCCGCAACCATTTTTACCGAAAACACCAATAGCATGCGCTTCATCAACAATTAATAAAGCGTTGTGTTTTTTACAAATTTTGGCAATAGAAACCAAGTCTGGAGTATCGCCATCCATAGAAAAAACCGATTCTGTAACTACATAAATTTCACCTTTAATAAAATCTCGACTGCGCTCGATCTGATATTGTAAATCCTCTAAATTATTATGCAGAAATTTAAATGATTTTGCGTTGCTTAATAGAATTCCATCTCGGATAGAAGCGTGGCTTAATTCGTCATATAAAATAACATCGCCACGTTGCGGTACTGAAGAGAAAAAGCCAATATTGGCATTATAGCCAGAGTTAAAAATGGTGGCAGCTTCGGTTTTATGAAACTCGCTTAAAAAAGTTTCAACTTCATTGTATAAAAAATGATTTCCAGATAATAATCTACTGCCTGTAGCCCCATTTTGTTTGCAGTTTTTAGCAATTAAAAATTGATGTGTTTTATTGAATATTTTTTCTGATTTTGAAAATCCTAGATAGTCGTTCGAAGAAAAATCAATTAAATTAGATGGTGTTTTTAAAACACGTAAAGAATTATTTTCTTCACGCAATTTTAATTTATTTGTTAACTTCTTTGGCAAATTCATCAACACAAAAATA
>CAYWOM010000170.1:0-4773 GCA_964459905.1 uncultured Polaribacter sp.
CCCCTGTCATTTTTATTTTCAATAACTGTTTTTTACTAAATTAGCATCAATTTTTGCTGCCTTTAAGCTATTGTAAAGTGATAAGTTTATCTCACCAACACTACCCGTTTTAGCTGCGTAAGCTTCTCTTAACTTTGCCTCTTTATTTGTCCAGTTTTTTTCATTCCAGGTATAATGGTCTTTAATAAAATGAACTATTTTTTTTGTTCTCTCTAGTTCATTTTCAGTGTTTAAAATAGTTTTTGGAATTCTACTTTTAAAAAAAGTTTTTTTAGAGGTTTGATTATTAAAAAAGTTTTTTTTAGACTTTTATCTGCTTTCTCCCAAGTAGTTGTGTAACTTGTTGTTTGTCCTCTTACACTTGTATATGATTTTAAATCGAAAGAAACACGTGCAATATAATTTTTCTTACTTAACATATAATCTTCTTCCTTAAAAGCAGGAACATTATACATTCCGTAAGAAAAAATAGCACAAGCTCCTCGACCAATACCAGGTATTTCTATACAATTTTGTTTAACAGAAGGGATGTCTTTGTCTAATTTTAAATAACCAACAACTCTAATGTTATATTTATAATTACCCAATATTGCTACATCATATTCGCTTTTTATTTTAGGAATTTCTGATTGAAAATACCAATCTGAAATACTAAGATACGGTGAAATAATACTGTATTTATATTCTATAATACTACCTTCTTTAATATTTGGCATTGTAAATTTTTTTATAGTCCAATCTTTACTTTCTTTAAGTGTAAAAATATTTTTTTGCGAAAGGTTTTGTCTATTTATTGTGCCAATTTCACTAAGGTTGTAAGTTGTTGCTTTTATATCTATTACTCTTTTTTTATTATATAAGTTAATGTCTATGTTTGCTAAATCAAAAGATTTTTTATTTAATATTTTTATCCTAAAATAATAGTCTGTTCTTTTTTCGAAATCATTTTTTGGATCTATATACAAATTAGCATGTTCATATAAAACCACCGCAGAAGCAGTAGAATCTTTATCGTAAATAGTCATCTTTAACTCCTCTAAAGTGGTTTGACCCATTTTAGAGGTGTTCTCTTTTTGAGCAACTATTATTGTTGATAATAGCAATAGAATAAGTAACGTAGTTTTTTTCATATCACTTTTTAGAATTTGTTTAATAGCAGGCAATTTTTTTTATTATTGTTTTAAAATACTACAATCTAATAATTTTCTGAACCTTGTTTCTATTCAAATAATTTTTTACAATAGTTTTGGCCATTTGTTTATTTTCTATGGCAGTTAAAATAGATTTTAAAATATCTAATCTGTTTTCTTGATAGGCTAAATTTGTATATCCGTAACCAGAAATTTCATTATTTTCTATTAAAACAACTGCATGTTCTTCTATTTCTCTTCCTTTTTCTAGGATGATAAAATTATCATTATTAAAGTTTTGTAGTGTAATTTTGTGCCTCTTTTTTAAATTATATTTTGGAGATAACACGTCTAGTTCTATATAGTATTTTAGCTGTGTTAAGAGTTCATTACCTGTTTTTTCAAAAGAAATAGATGCCGCTTTGTCTTGAACTTTTAAAGCTCTTTTTGTGGTTTTTAAAAACAATTTATTTACTTCAGCATTTATGTTTTTTCCTTTACCTAAATAAATAACTTTACCATTGGAATTATGTACAAAATAAAGACCTAAAATTTTGGGTACAGCTGCTATTAATTTTTGTAGTTTTTGGGTTTCTATTCTTCGGTCGAAATATTTTATAGTATTCTGAAAAATAGATTTTGAGATGTCTTTTTCTAGTAATATTTTAAAAAGTTGTACTGTTGCCAATGCATCTCCAGAAGCTCTATGCCTGTCTGTTATTGGTATTCCTAAAGCTTTTGTTAGTTTTCCTAAACTGTAAGAAGGTTGGTCTAAAATTAATTTCTGACTTAACTCTACCGTGCAAAGCGTATTTCTATTAAAATCATAGCCCAATCTTCTAAATTCTGTACTTAAAATTCTATAGTCGAAAGAAGTGTTGTGTGCAACAAGTGTACAATCTTTAGTAATTTCTACAATTCTTTTAGCTACTTCGTAAAATTTAGGAGCATTTTTTAACATGCCATTATTTATGCCTGTTAATTTTACAACAAATTGTTGAATTTCTTTTTCAGGATTTACCAAGCTAATAAATTGATCTACAATAGCAAATCCGTCAAATTTGTAAATAGCAATTTCTGTAATGCCTTCTTCATTAAACTTACCTCCAGTGGTTTCAATATCTAAAATTGCGTACAAATTATTTTTCTTTAGGTATACGTTTATAAAAATCTAATTGCGATGCCCAAATATAGCGCTTCCAACTCTAATCATGTTGCTTCCATTTTTGATGGCTAATTTATAATCTCCGCTCATTCCCATAGAAAGTGTTTCTAATTGGCAATTTACAGTTTTAGGTTTTAATTTTTGGGTATCAAAAAAAGTTTTAAGTGCTAAAAATTCTTCTTGTAATTGTTGTTGATTATCAGTAAAAGTAGCCATTCCCATAAAGCCAACAATTTTTATATTTTCTAATTCAGCAAGTTCTTTAGAAATTAAAATAGCAGAAATAGCATCAAAAGACAAACCAAATTTACTGTCCTCTTTGGCAATTTTTGCTTGTAATAAACAGTTTATAATTCTATGGTTTTTTTTAGCTTGTTTGTTAATTTCTTTTAAGGTAGAAAATTTATCAACCCCGTGAATTAAATCAACAAAATGTGCCATGTATTTTACTTTATTACGCTGTAAATGACCAATCATGTGCCATTTAATATCTTTTGGTAAAATATCGAATTTAGTTGCCATTTCCTGAATTTTATTCTCTCCAAAAATACGTTGCCCAGCGGTATAAGCTTCTTGTAAATCTGCTACAGGTTTTGTTTTAGAAACGGCAACAAATGTTACGTGTTCGGGTAAACTAGATTTTATACTTTGTACGTTTTTTGTAATACTCATTGCTGTTTTTTTTTTGATAAAATTTAAAAATTAAGTTTTAAATAAATCAATGTATTAAAATTCATAAATGGTTAATCCACTTCTTAATTTTGGTTGAATATAAGTAGTTTTTGGAGGCATTTTTAATTTATTATCAGCAATTTCTTTCAATTCATTTACTGTAATTGGTAAGAGTCCAAAACCAACAATATACAAACCTAAATCTACTTTTGTTTTAATAGAAATAGGGTCTTTTTTATTATGAGAATAACCAATTCTATTATTATTTGTTAAATCTTTTATACCCAAAATGGGATTTAAAATAGTTGTATATAAAATTTCTGCATCTAATTTACTTAAAGCATTTGTAAAATTATACACCTCTTTTCTTAAATATAAAGAATAAAATTCGCCATTTAAATACATACTAAAATGATGTTTTTTACTGGGTATATATAATTGTTGGCCTCGATTTTCAATCTTAAAAATTACAGTTAATTTTAGCAGAAATTCCGCTACAGATAAACCGTTTAAATCTTTTACAAATCTATTAAATTCGGCTATTTGTAATTGCGATTCCGGAATTAAATAACTCATAAAAAAATTATAATCTTCTGTACCGTTATGTTTTTTGTTTTTAGCAGCTAAATCTTTAGCCAAAAGGGAAGAAGATGCTGTTCTATGATGACCATCTGCAATATAAAGTGCCTCAATATTCTGATAAGCATTTGTTATTTTTTTGATGCTATTTTTATCACTAACAACCCATAATTTGTGCAATCTTTTATCGCTTGTAGAAAACTCGTATTCTGGTCTTTTTTTCTTCTTTATATTAATAATTTCTTCTAAGGTTTTATCATCTTTATAGGTTAGTAAAACAGGTTCTGCATTAAAACCTGTAACTTTTAAATAGTTTTGAAATAAATGTTCTCTTCTTTTAATGGTGCCTTCGTGTTTTTTTATGATATCATTTAAATAATCGTGTACACTTGTTGCCCCAATAATGCCACAAAAAGAGTGGTTTTCATCGGTACGCTGGTAAATATAAAATGCTGCTACCGCGTCTTTTATAAAAATATTTTCTATTTTAAATTCTAAGTAACGGTTGTTAACTAGTTTAAAACGCTCTTCTCCAGAAACCTCTTGTTGGTATTTGTAACCAGGGTTTATAACATGTAAAAAAGTATACGGATTAAAATCTAATTTTGCACCTAACTCAGCAGGTGTATAGGCTTCATAAGATTTAGAAGAAACCAAAGCCACTTTGTCTCTACTAGGTCTTACTGCTTTAAAAGGTTTTACAATGGCCACGTATAGATGTTTATTTTATTTTATTTTTATTTTAATAAATTTATAATTTGTGTTGCCAATTCTGTACCAATTCTGTCTTGTGCTTCTAGCGTTGCGCCACCAATATGTGGCGTTAAAGAAATTTCTGGATTCATTAGCAATTGAACAGCTGGCGTAGGTTCTGTTTCAAAAACATCTAAACCAGCAAATTGAATTTTTCCAGTTTCAATAGCTTTTACCAAATCAACTTCATGTAAAATGCCACCTCTGGCAGTATTTATAATACCTACACCTTCTTTCATTTTTTCAATTTCATCTTTGGTAATAATGTAATTTTCTTGAGAAGGAACATGTAATGTAATAAAATCGGCTTCTTTTAACAATTCATCTTTAGAGATAGTGTCTATGTTAATTGTAATTTTTTGTCCGTTAAAAAATTCAACTGTAATTGGCGCAGTTTCAACAAAATCATCTGTTGCAATAACATTCATTCCTAAACCTAAACCAATTTTTGCAACTTCTTGTCCAATTCTTCCA
>CAYWOM010000171.1:0-4750 GCA_964459905.1 uncultured Polaribacter sp.
TATTTTTCAGAATTGTTGCCAGTTGCGCAAAATGCATTGGGTAGTATTTATACAAATTATAAGCCATATAAAGTAGCGTCAAATCAGTTTTTAGATTTTAATTTTACAATTTACAATCAAATTGTAACAGTCTTTTTTCCTGATATTTCTATCGATAATAATACAAAAATTAAAGGAAAAATAAATTCTGATAAAGGTGTTTTTAAATTGACTTTTTCAACACCTAATATAAACGTTTTTGGCAATGAAGGCAAAAATGTGTTGTTAAGAACTGATAATCAAAATCCGTTGTATAATTCGCATTTAACAGCATCAGAAGTTAATACAAAATACTACAATGTTTCTAAATTAAACCTCTTAAATAGAACACAAAACGATACCTTATTTTTTAAATCTGTTTTTAAGGGAGGAAATAAAAAAAATGAAGATTTTAATTTAGATTTCTTTTACACCTTTAACCCAGAAGGAAAATCGGTAGTTGGTTTCGAAAAATCTTCATTTAAATTTAAAGAGAATATTTGGGCTATAAATCCAGATAAATTAAACACAGACAAAGTTACCTTCGATTTAAATAAAAATGAATTTAATTTCAGTCAGTTTAAACTTACCTCTAATGAACAAAAAATAGAATTTACAGGGAATTTGAAAGGTGACACAGAAAAAGTGCTATTAGCAGATTTTACAAAGGTAAAGTTAGAAAGTTTTTTACCTAAAATAGACAGTTTAGCACTTAAAGGAACACTTTCTGGAAATTTAGATTTTGTCCAAAAAGAAGGCTTGTATAGTCCGGAAGCCTTGTTTTCTATCAAAGATTTTCAAGTAAATAATTTTAAACAAGGCGATTTATCTTTAAATATTAAAGGTAATAATTCTTACGAAAAATACAATGTAGATTTATCTATCAATAATAAAAAAGTAAAAAGCATTGCTGCTAAAGGTGCGTTAGATTTTTCAACAAAAAGGCCATTAATAGATTTAGAAGTCTATTTAGAAGAATTTGGTTTAAGTGCTTTTAGCCCGTTAGGGCAAGATGTTTTATCATCAATAAGAGGATCAGCTTCAGGGAATTTTTCATTAAAAGGATTTTTAGGAAACCCAGAAATGGATGGAACGCTAACGCTTAAAAATGCAGGTTTAAGGTTTCCTTATTTAAATGTAGATTATGATTTTGAAGGAGAATCAATCATAACTTTACAAGAGCAATCGTTTATTTTTGAAAACGTTTCTTTATTAGATACAAAGCGTAAAACCAAAGGAAAATTAATTGGAGACATTACACATTTAAACTTTAAAAAATGGTTTTTAAATATAGAAATAGAAAGCGATAATTTATTGGTTTTAGATACTCCAAACACAGAAGAAGCATTGTATTTTGGTACTGCTTTTATAGATGGTACTGCAAATATAACAGGTTTAACAGACCAATTAACCATAGATATTAATGCCAAAACAATGCCTGGAACTCTTTTTGTTGTTCCTTTAAAAGACGTAGAAACGGTAGATAATTTTAGGTTAATTCATTTTAAAACAGATAAAACTCTTGTAATAGACAGGCAAAATGAAATTGCACAAGAAGCTTTAAAAGGGCTGTCTTTAAATATTGCCTTAGAAGTAACAAAAGATGCAAAAGCCCAAGTTGTAATAGATGAAGTTAATGGAAGTCAGTTAACAGGTAATGGTAACGGAAACTTGCAAATAGAAATAAATACGAGAGGTAAATTTAATATGTATGGAGATTATACTATAGAAAAAGGAGTGTATGATTTTAAATATGGCGGCATTGTTAACAAACCATTTGTTATTAAAAAAGGCGGCACGGTTTCTTGGAGTGGAAACCCTTATGAAGCAAATTTAGATGTAACTGCTGTTTATAAAGCCAAAGCAAATCCGGGGGTTTTATTAGAAAATTTTAACTCTAATAGAAAAATAGAAGTAGATTTAGTTACAAGAATTACTGGAGGTCTGTTTAGTTCTAAGCAAGATTTAGATATTCAATTAACCAATGTAGATCCATCGATAGCCAACGAATTAGAGTTTATTTTAAATGATAATAATGTCAACGAAAAAACAACACAATTTATCTCTTTATTAGCATTTAATAATTTTGCAAGTTTAGATAGAGCAAGTTTCGATGTAAATAATACCCTCGCAGGAACCGCTTCTAGTGCAGTGTCTGCCGCTTTTTCTAGCCTGTTAAACAATACTGAAAGTAAGTTTCAGTTAGGATTAGATTATCAGCAGGGCCAAGTAGATAACAATGTAGATCGATTAAATATAGACAATCAAGTAGATGTATCTGTAAGTACTCAAATTAGTAACAACATTATTATTAATGGTAAAGTTGGTGTTCCGGTTGGTAGTCAAACGCAATCGAGTGTGGTTGGCGAAGTAAAAGTAGAAGTGTTATTAAATAAAGAAGGAAATTTAAGAGGTGTTATTTTTAATCGTCAGAATGAAATTCAGTATTCTACAGAAGAAGAAGGTTATACACAGGGAGTTGGGTTATCTTACCAAGTTAATTTTAATACACTTTCTGGATTGCTAAAAAAAATAGGATTGAAAAATAAAAAAGTGAATAAAAAAATAGCAACAATTAAAAAAGACACTATAAAACCTGATAAAAAAGGGCTTATAAATTTTGAAGGGAATTAATTAAGTGCTTCTAATAACTATTGTTTAAAATTAAAAATACAAGCTTATTTTTTTTGATGTAAATTTTAGCAAAAGAATACTAAAAATGAAGCGTTTTTATGGATTTTATTTTGCTGTATTTTTACCCATTTGTGAGAAAAAAAGTCTAAAACGATTTCGTAGTTTTTTTATTTTAAATGCTTAAAAAGGAGTAATTTTACATTATATAATTATGGAGAAAATTAAAAAAATAGCAGTAATGACTTCCGGAGGAGATTCTCCAGGGATGAATGCAGCAATTAGATCTGTAGCAAGAACTTGTGCTTTTTATAAAATAGAATGCGTAGGTGTTTACAGAGGGTATCAAGGTATGATTGAAGGTGATTTTGTAGACTTAGATGCACGTAGTGTAAAAGGAATCATTAACAAAGGAGGTACTTTTTTAAAGTCTGCAAGGTCTAAAGAATTTATGACTAAAGAAGGTAGAGAAAAAGCCTATAATGCTCTAACGGCAGCAAATATAGATGCTGTAGTTACTATTGGTGGAGATGGCACATTTACAGGCGCCTTAATTTTTAATGAAGAATTTGGTTTTCCAGTTATTGGAATTCCGGGTACTATAGATAATGATATTGCTGGTACATCGCATACTTTAGGTTATGATACTGCTTTAAATACGGTTGTAGAAGTAATTGATAAAATTAGAGATACTGCGTCTTCTCATAATAGATTGTTTTTTATTGAAGTGATGGGAAGAGATGTTGGTCATATTGCTTTAAACGCAGGTATTGGAGCAGGAGCAGAAGAAATTTTAATTCCTGAAGAAGATTTAGGATTAGAACGCTTGTTAGAATCATTAACTAGAAGTAAAGAATCTGGTAAATCTTCTAGTATTGTTATTGTTGCAGAAGGCGATAAAACAGGTAAAAATGTTTTTGAGTTAAAAGAGTACGTAGATGAAAATTTACCAGAATATGATGTTCGGGTTTCAGTGCTTGGGCATATGCAAAGAGGGGGTTCTCCTTCTTGTTTTGATAGAGTTTTAGCAAGTAGAATGGGTGTAACAGCAGTTGAATGTTTGTTAAACGGAAAATCTAATTTAATGGTAGGTTTGCTAAATGATAAAATAGCAGTTACTCCTTTAGCTAAAGCAATTAAAGGACAATCAAAAATAAATAAAGAATTAATAAGAGTTTCGGACATAATGTCTGTCTAATAAATAATAAAGGACAAAATGATAAAAGTAGGAATAAACGGATTTGGTAGAATTGGAAGATTAGCATTCAGATCATCAGTAACAAGAGATAATGTACAAGTTGTAGCAATTAATGATTTATTAGACGTAGATTATTTAGCTTACATGTTAAAGCATGATTCAGTTCATGGAGCATTTGACGGAACTGTTGAGGTTAAAAACGGAATGTTAGTTGTAAACGGAAACGAAATTAGAATTACTGCAGAAAGAGATCCAGCAAACTTAAAGTGGAATGAAGTAGAAGCAGAATATGTAATAGAATCTACAGGGTTTTTCTTAACAGAAGAAACTGCTGGAAAACATTTAGAAGCAGGCGCTAAAAAAGTTGTTTTATCTGCACCTTCTAAAGATCATACACCAATGTTTGTAATGGGTGTAAATAATACTGAATTAAAAGCAGATCAAAAGATTTTTTCTAATGCATCTTGTACAACAAACTGTTTAGCACCAATAACTAAAGTTTTAAATGATAACTTTGGTATTGTAGAAGGTTTAATGACAACTGTGCATGCTGCAACAGCAACTCAAAAAACAGTAGACGGACCTTCTATGAAAGATTGGAGAGGTGGGCGTTCTGCAATTCATAATATTATCCCTTCTTCTACAGGAGCTGCAAAAGCAGTAGGAAAAGTAATTCCAGCAATGAATGGAAAATTAACCGGAATGGCTTTTAGAGTTCCAACTATGGATGTTTCTGTAGTAGATTTAACTGTAAAGTTAGAAAAAGCAGCTTCTTATAAAGAAATTTGTGCAGCAATGAAAGCTGCTTCAGAAAGTGGACCAATGAAAGGTGTTTTAGGATATACAGAAGAATTAGTAGTGTCTCAAGATTTTGTTGGAGATACAAGAACTTCAATTTTTGAT
>CAYWOM010000172.1:0-4733 GCA_964459905.1 uncultured Polaribacter sp.
TTTGTACAATAATTTTTGAATTTTTATTTACTAAAACACTCATTGGTTTGTTTTTAAATTTTGCTTTGCAAAAATAGTTAATTGCTTGTTTCTAAAAAAGGAAAATTAGTTTTTCTTATTCTTATATTTCTATATAAAAAGTTAAATTCTAACTATTTGCTTTTTTATCTTTTAAAAAACGTTTGATTTCTGCGAGTTCTTTTAATTTTTCTCTTGATTCTGCTATGGGTGTTCCAAAATAAGATTTTCCTCCTGCAACAGATTTTGTAACTCCTGTTTGTCCTAAAATAACAGCACCTTTACCAATTGTAATTCCGCTATTTGTACCTACTTGACCCCAAATTGTAACTTCATCTTCTATAATTACACAACCTGCTATTCCTGTTTGTGATGCAATTAAGCATTTTTTTCCAATAACCGTGTCATGCCCAACATGTACTTGATTGTCTATTTTTGTTCCAGCGCCAATTGTTGTATTACCGGTAACTCCTTTATCAATAGTACAAGAAGCACCTAAATCTACATTATCTTCTAAAACAACGCTACCGCCAGAAATTAATTTATCAAAACCTTGGGGTCTGTTTTTATAGTAAAAAGCATCGGCTCCTAAAACGGTATTTGCATGGATAGTAACATTGTTACCTATAATAGAATTGTCATAAATAGTAACATTTGGATGAATGATACAGTTTTTACCAATACTTACATTATTTCCTATAAACACATTGGGTTGAATAATTGTACCTTCTCCTATCACTGCAGTTTCTGCAATACTTTCTTTGGATAAAATAAAGGGATTAAAATGTTTGGTAATTTTATTAAAATCACTAAAAGGGTCTTGTGAAATTAATAAGGCTTTACCTTCTGGACAATCTACTTTTTTATTAATTAAAATGGTAGTTGCTGCAGAATTTAAGGCTTTATCATAATACTTTGGATGATCTACAAATACAAGATCTCCTTTTTCTACAACGTGAATTTCATTAATTCCTAAAATTTCAAAATTAGCATTACCAATGTATTCAACATTTAATAATAATGCTATTTCTTGAAGTGTTTGTGGTTTATTGAATTTCATAAAAAGTATTTAATTAACAGTATTTAGCAAATATTATTCACTAAATACTACAAATTATTCTTATTCTTTAATACGTTCTTGGTAAGTTCCTTTTGTAGTTTCAACTTTAATTTTATCGCCTTCATTTATAAATAAAGGAACATTTACAGTTGCACCACTTTCTACAGTTGCCGGCTTTGTAGCATTTGTTGCTGTATTACCTTTAACTCCTGGTTCTGTATGCGTTACCTTTAAAACTACACTTGCAGGTAAATCTACAGATAAAGGCATATCGTCTTCAGAATTAATAATAATTGTAACAACTTCGCCTTCTTTCATTAAATCTGGTGAATCTAGCACCGATTTCTGCAACTGAATTTGCGAATAATCCTTTTCATTCATAAAATGATAGGTTTCTCCTTCATTATATAAATACTGAAATTTATGTGTTTCTACACGAATATCTTCAATTTTTCTTCCTGCAGGAAACGTATTGTCTACCACTTTTCCGTTGGTTACACTTTTTAACTTTGTTCTTACAAATGCAGGTCCTTTACCTGGTTTAACATGTAAAAACTCTACTACTTTATAAATATCGTTATTGTATTTAATACATAATCCGTTTCTAATATCTGATGTTGTTGCCATAAAATTATTTAGTTCTGTAATCGTTTAATTGTTAAACTGGGTAAATGTTTAAATTATTTAATTTATCAATATTTTAATGGTATTATCCTCCCCAATATCCTTTCATAATTCCTCGTTGAGAATTTCTGATGAATAGAATAATTTCGTCTCTTTCTGTTGTTGCTTCCATTTCTGCTTCAATTTTTTCAACAGCTTGGGTATTGTTGTAATTTTTTTGATATAAAATTCTATATATATTTTGAATTTCTCTTATTTTTTCTGTTGAAAACCCTCTTCTTCTTAAACCAATTGAATTAATACCAACATAGGATAAAGGTTCTTTTCCGGCTTTTGTAAACGGCGGAACATCTTTTCTAACTAAAGACCCTCCAGAAACCATTGCATGGTCTCCGATATGAATAAACTGATGCACTGCTGCCAAACCACCTATAATTGCATGTTCACCAATAATTACATGACCACCAAGGGCAACACCATTTACCACAATAGAATTGTCTCCTAAAACGCAATCGTGGGCAATATGAGCCGTTGCCATAATTAAACAGTTTTTACCAATTTTGGTTTTACCAGATGCATTGGTACCTCTATTAATTGTAACACATTCTCTAATAGTTGTATTGTCTCCTATTTCAGTAAGAGAATCCTCTCCTTCAAATTTTAAATCTTGTGGAATTGCAGAAATTACTGCTCCGGGAAAAATTCTACAGTTTTCGCCTATTCTTGCTCCTTCCATGATGGTTACATTAGAACCAATCCAAGTTCCAGAGCCAATTGTTACATTGTTATGAATAGTTGTAAAGGGTTCTATTACTACATTTCTAGCAATTTTTGCTTGTGGGTGAACATACGCTAAAGGTTGATTCATAATTTACTTTTTTCTTGCAATTTGCGCCATTAATTCAGCTTCTACTACTAATTTACCATTTGCGTATCCATAAGATTGCATGTGGCAAATTCCTCTTCTAATTGGTGTAATTAATTCGCATTTAAAAATTAAAGTATCTCCAGGTAATACTTTTTGCTTGAATTTTACTTTGTCCATTTTCATAAAATAGGTTAGGTAATTTTCTGGATCTGGTACGGTACTTAAAACCAAAATTCCGCCACATTGCGCCATTGCTTCTACTTGTAAAACACCTGGCATTACTGGAGATTCTGGAAAATGCCCCACGAAAAAATTTTCATTCATGGTAACATTTTTCATTCCAACAACATGTTTATCAGAAAGTTCTAAAATTCTATCAATCAATAAAAATGGAGGTCTATGTGGTAAAACATCCATTATTTGATGAATATCCATTAAAGGAGTTTTATTTAAATCATAAGTTGGCACATTATTTCTTTTTTCTAACTTTATAATTTTAGCTAATTTTTTTGCAAATTGAGTGTTTATAAGATGTCCTGGTTTATTTGCAATAACTTTTCCTTTAATTCGAATACCCGTTAATGCCAAATCTCCAATTACATCTAACAATTTGTGCCTTGCAGCTTCATTTGCCCAATGCAATTCTAAATTATCTAAAATTCCGTTTGATTGCACTTTAATATCTTCTTTATTAAAGGCTTTTTTAAGTTTTATCATTGTACTATCCGATAATTCTTTATCTACATACACAATAGCATTATTTAGATCGCCGCCTTTAATTAAATCGTTTTCTAGCAACATTTCAATTTCATGTAAAAAACTAAATGTTCTTGCATCTGCAATTTCAGTTTTAAAATCTGAAATCTTGTTTAAAGTAGCATTTTGGGTGCCCAATATTTTTGTACCAAAATCTACCATAGCTGTAACTTGGTATTCATCTGAAGGCATTAAAATAATTTCACTCCCTGTTTCTTCGTCTTTATAAGAAATAATTTCTTTTACAGTATATTCTTCTATTTCTGCATCTTGCGCTACAATTCCTGCTTTTTCTAATGCTTCTACAAAATATTTAGAAGAACCATCCATTATTGGTGGTTCTGAAGCATTTATTTCTATTAATAAATTATCGATATCTAAACCAACAGCAGCAGCTAATATGTGTTCTGAAGTTTGAATTTGAACGCCATTTTTTTCGAGATTTGTACCTCTTTGCGTATTTACAACATATTCTGCTTTTGCTTCTATGACTGGTGCTCCCTCTAAATCTATTCTGCTAAATGCAAAACCATAATTTTCGGGTGCAGGTTTTAATGTCATGGTAACAGTATTACCTGTATGTAAGCCAACACCAGATAAACTGATTTCTCTTTGTATTGTTTTTTGCTTTTTACTCATTCTAATTCTTTTTGAGCATTCAACTCTTTTTCTAAATTATCTATTCTAGAGGCTATATTTGGTAACTTTTTAAAATATACGTAACTTTTACTATAATCAGAATATTTCATTACTGGTGTTCCTTGTACTTTTTCTCCGTCTTTGAGGCTTTTTGTAATTCCAGATTGCCCTTGAATTTGAACATTATCTCCTATTTTTAAATGTCCTGCAAAGCCAACTTGACCGCCAATCATACAGTTTTTACCAATTTTAGTTGAACCCGCAATTCCTGTTTGTGCAGCAATAACAGTGTTTTTACCAATTTCTACATTGTGGGCAATTTGTATTTGATTGTCTAATTTAACACCTTGTCTAATAATAGTTGACCCCATTGTGGCTCTGTCTATTGTAGATGCTGCACCAATATCTACATTATCTTCTATAATTACGTTTCCTATTTGGGGTATTGCTTTATAAACCCCGTTTTCATCGGGCGCAAAACCAAAACCATCTGAACCAATAATTGCTCCAGAATGTATTTTACAGTTGTTTCCTATTTGTGTTTCAGAATAAATTTTAACACCAGAAAAAATAATACAATTATCGCCAATAATACTATTATCTCCTATATATGAATTGGGATAAATCTTTACATTTTCGCCAATTTTTACATTTTCGCCAATATAAGAGAACGCACCTATGTATTCATTATCGCCAATTTTAGCAGATTTAGATATAAAATGTGGTTCCTCTCTACCCAACTTATTATTCTTAACTTGGTTATAAACT
>CAYWOM010000173.1:0-4725 GCA_964459905.1 uncultured Polaribacter sp.
ATTCCCTGTTGATTCTCCTCCTGCACCAGAGCAGATAACAATTAAAGCTTCTACAAAACCATTTCCATTATTGTCATAATTGCTAAAATTTACAAAAGGTTGTGCCAAGTCTATAGCATCTTCAACACATTTTTGAGCGTTTTTTGGATACGAATTAAAGCCAAAATTATTATCTGTATAATAGGCTTTAGTTCTAGGGGCTCTAAACCAACCATTGGTAACACCATTTTGTCCTTTTACTTCTCCTCTTACATCTAACTGCCCATAAGACACTTCTTTGTAATAATCTCTCATACTTCCTGTAGCATAAGTGCCTTGAGAAAAAAGCATATTATTAAAATGAGCTTTACCAGTAACCGCAGCTTTATCAGAAAAATCTACCAATAGTACAATGGCTCTTTTTGTGCCAATTACTGGTGCTTTTAAAGCTTCTGTTGAATGATCGTGCTCTCTAGTTTTACGAGGCCTACTAGTAATTAAAGTAAAACTACTCATATCTAAAATATCAACCTCATCTATATCCTTATAACCAGCTGCTTTTAGAATTTTTTGTTTTGTTTTTCGGATTTTATCCTCTAAATCTGGTGATGGAGGACAGATACATAAACATTTGTTTTGATTGTTCATTTTTCTTGCTTTATTAATTTATACTACTCTTTAAAGGATTTTCATTTACTCCTATTTATATCAATTTAAATATATAAAGGGGCGTATAAAGCAATCTTTCATAATAGTCAAAAGGTTTACTTTCTTATCATAACATAGAAGTAAACTATCTTTAGACTTAGGCAAGTTTAGTACAGGAAAAAAACTCTATTTTCTATTTTATATAAAGAAAAAACAATCACTTTAGTAATACCGTATTTATAAATTTAAATTAGTCTTAGTTCAAAATTATAATTTATTAGAATACGTTACAATAACTAAGATTGGGTATTTTTATAAACACTAAAAACTTGTTTAACAGCAATTTGTACTTAAAAAACAGAAGTGAGTTATATAATATTAAAAGCGTAACTGTAGCTCATTAAATGAGAAAAAGACTTTATAAGCAACTTCTTATTTATATTTTTACGATGCTGTTCTACCGTATTTCTACTTATAAATAATACCGCTGCTATTTTTGGATTATTATAACCATTTGCTAGTAATTTAATAATTTCTTTTTCTCTTTTAGTTAGTTTTTGATATCTTATTTTATTTTCATTAATAAATTTAAATTCTTCTTGAATCCTTAACAATTTATGCGCTAACTGTTCTTGATTTAGTCCATTTAGCCCTAAATCTATTTCAGATTTTAATCGAACATTATTTTCGGAATTTACAGAATGATTCTGTTGTTTAGCTTTTGGGTTGTTATGCATTAAAGTACTTTCATCTTTATTTTTAAATAAAAATTCAACCCACTTTTTAAATATAGCCGTATTCATCTCTTTTGATAGTTGTTGTTTTATATTTGAAAGACCATACATAATTATTCTTTTAAATTAAAATATTGCTATTAAAAGAGAGAGAAAGGTTTAATAACTATTAGATAAATTTAAAGAAAAAACAACCTAAAATCAAGATATAAACACCTGATTAACAAGAGGTTTTTACCTTTTTTTTAGGTAAGATATAATGTACTTTAGAAGTTTAGTAATTGCTATATAACACTAATTTTGAAGCTATTTATAGAGCTATAGACAGAAAACTTAGTCCTATTTAACACTAAAAACACAGTTTATTGATATCTCCTTTTTTAATAGATAATTTAGGAATTACAGAACTTCATTGGGGGGCCTTTTCAAATTCTAAAAATTTGGCTTTAACTATTTCAGAACTTCTATTTATTTTAATTTCTGTATATGCAGTGCAATTTACTTTTACATCAATTTCTTTAAAAATATATTTTTTTTCTTTTGATCCTTTTTTCATTTATATAATTGGTTTAATTATTAAAACACAAATTTCTGTTTTATGAATCATATGAATGTAAACATTTCTCCATGATGATAGTACCCGTGGGCTGTGCTTGTATGAGCCGAAGCACAATCTAAACTTACTTTATCAGTTCTAGATCCCAACCCAATCCCAATTATATTCGTTTGTATTTGGGTTTGATAACACAAATGGAAGCGCTGGTCCTTGGGCAAAAATAATTCCGTTAAGTGCTACACCAAAAGTAGTTGCTTGTCTTCCTGTATTCGAATTAATAATACTAGTAATAGTATTTATTATCATTGGGTTTAAATCCATTTCTAGAGAATGATAACTTTGTGTTGGAATACTATTATTTTTCTTATTACAAAACTCGTAATCGGGATAACTATTTGTATAAATTTCTGTAAAAGCTATATTAGAAAATAAACTGTACGTCAATTAAATTGTACATTTGCCAAATTAACGTTTAACTATATTATGTTTATTTACTATGCCTTTTAAAAAATTACATGCTTATCTAAAAGATACTTTAGAAGATCTAGAAATAACAACAGCAACAGCTTTTCAAAAAGCAAGCATCCCTGTAATAAAAAGTGGTGCAAATCTATTTTGTACAGCTACAAAAGGTAGTGGAAAAACAACTACATTAATACTTACAACCTTACATAAATTAAAATGTGAAGAAGTTGGAACAGCACCAAGAGCAATTGTTTTAGTAGAAAATAATGAAAATGCATTAGCGTTGTATGATTCCTTTTTAAAATACACAAGGCGTTCTTCTTTACGTGTATATGTTGGAAATGAAAAAGAACATATAGATTTGTTAAAATCAGAAATTTTTGAAGGCGTAGATATTCTTATTTCCACACCTAAAATAATGCACAAATTGCTTTTATTAGAAGGAGTAAATACTACCCAAGTAAAAATTCTTAATATTGATAATGCAGCGTTTTTAACTAAAAAAACCAATTCTGCCGATGTTATTTCGATCACACAAAGTATACATAAATGCCAATTTGTAATGTATTCAGAAAAAATGCATCCAACACTAAAACGTTTTGAATCTTATTTTATGCAACATGCCAAAACAGTGGCTGTGTAAGCAATATATTGATGTATAATTTCTTATAACAATTAAAATATTATGATACCAAAACTACACTATATATCCCAAGGAAACTCACCAAAAGAACATTTAGAAAACATACAAAAAGCGTGTTCTTCTGGTGCAGAATTAGTGCAGTTACACTTAGAAAATGTTTCAGAAAAAGAAGTCTTAGAAACCGCTACAGAAGCAAGAGAAATTACGGCATATTTTCAAACAAGATTAATTATAAACGGGTATTTTAAAATAGCAAAATCTATTAAAGCAGATGGTGTGCATTTAGAAAAAACAGGCTCCTGCCCTATAACAGTAAGAAAACACGTATATACTTGGCAAATGATTGGCGGTACTGCAAATACCTTACAAGATTGCGAAACGTTAATAGAGAAACAAGTAGATTATATAAGTTTAAGTCCTTTTAAAAATACTAAAAACGAAGAAAACACAAACGCAGTTTTAGGTTTAAACGGATATACTGTAATTAACGAAGCTTTAAAAACTGAAACACCAATTATTGGTGTTGGCGGTATTACCACAAAAGATGTTACAGATATTTTAGAAACTGGCATTTCTGGCGTTGGTGTTTCTGAAGAAATTACTCAAAATTTTGATAATATAAAAACGTTTAATCAATTACTAAAAGCTTCTTCTACAGAAGAAAAACGTCATGAATTTTAGTTGTTAATTAGTATTAAAAATCTACTTAATTATTTCACAATAACTTTATAGTAACAACTATCTTCGCGCGGATTATGTGGATGTATTTAGGCTTATTGGCTGCACTTTTTTTAGGATTACATAATTTATGTAAAAAACATGCTGTACAAGGCAATGAGGTTTTCCCTGTACTTTTAGGTACACTTCTCGCAGGTTTTTTACTTTTTATTCCGTTTTATATTGGTTCTATATATCATCCAGAATTTTTTAAAGAGATAGGGTTTTACATCACCAAAATCCTCTGGGAAACACATGGTTATATTTTTATAAAATCGATGATTATGACGGCTTCTTGGATTTTAGCGTATCAAGCTTTAAAACATTTGCCATTAACTATTGTAACACCAATACGATCGGCTGGCCCTTTTTTTACCTTTATTGGCGCAATTTTTATTTATAATGAACAACCAAATTTGTATCAATGGATTGGCTTCTTGCTCATCATAGGTTCGGTACTAGGGTATTCTAAAATTGGCAAAAAAGAAGGCATTAATTTTAAACGCAATAAATGGATTTTTGCCATTATTGGCGCAACTTTTTTAGGCGCTTCTAGTGGTTTGTATGACAAGTTTTTAATTCAAAGTTTGGCATTGAATCCGCAAACATTGCAATTTTGGTTTTGTTTTTACACCATACTTATTTTATTAGTTATTCTTTCAATTACTTGGTTTCCTTATAAAGAAAAACGTGCTGCTTTTAAATTCCGTTGGACCATTATTGCTGTTGGAGTTTTACTACAAACTGCAGATTATTTCTATTTTAAAGCACTACAAGATCCAGATGCATTAATTATGCTGTTATCGGCTATTAAAAGAAGTCAGATATTGATTGCTGTTGTTGTTGGCGGTTTAGTTTTCAAGGAAAAAAACAAACGTAAAAAATTAGTGCCGTTATTTGGTATTATGTTAGGTGTTTTCTTGATTTTGTATTCTTAATTCTTTATTCTTTTTTTAAGTGACTAAATACACTTATTGATAGAG
>CAYWOM010000174.1:0-4692 GCA_964459905.1 uncultured Polaribacter sp.
TTCTCCTTTTGCATTCTCTGAAATAATAGATTGCGGAATTAAAATTGCATTCTCGTTTGTGTAATCGTTCAATTTTAATCTTGCTGTTAAGTTTGGTTTTATATTTCCTTTTAAATTAGGAACGCCAATTTCTATTTTAAAAGATCTATTACTTGGATTGATAAAATTACCAACTTGTCTAATTTTAGAGTTTAAGGTTTCACCAAGAATCGGAAAATTTACTTCTACCGTTTTATTTTTGGTGATGCTACCAATATATATCTCTGGAACTTCAGTTTCTATATACATATTAGATAAGTTTACAATTCTAAATATTTCTGAACCTTGTCCTGGTGCAATAACAGTCCCTCTTTCTTTAAAGACATCATCTATAATTCCAGAAAAAGGGGCTTTAATAGTAGATTTACCTAACTGTTTTTTTAATTGATTTACAGCACTTTTTTGAGATTCGTAGGCTGTTTTTGTTTGCAAGAATTGTATTTCTGAACCAATTTTTTGGTCCCACAATCTTTTCTGACGCTCGTAGGTTGTTTTTGCTAATTGTGCATTTGTTTCTAATTGAGCTACTTGCTCAGACATTCCGCCATCATCAATGCTAGCTAAAATTTGTCCTTTAGAAACTTTTTGTCCTTCTTTTACAAAGACATTTTTTAAGATTCCTGGCATTTCTGGGTACACCAATAAATTCTGCTTGGTTTGTACGTTTCCTTGTAATTCTATAAAGTGTTTAAAAACTTGTTCTTGTACTTTAAAAGTTGTTATTAGTGGCGTGTTTTTATCCTCGTTTAAATCATCTAGCTTATCGTTTATTTTTTTTATTTCTGATGATAACTCTTGTTGTTTTATATCTAATTCTGCTTTCTTAGACTGTAATTTTTTAATATTGTTTGTTGCCAAAACTTCATCTAAAGTTTGATTTTTTTTCTCTCCACAAGAAACAAAAAGAAGTGTTATTAAGGCGAATGAATATATTTTTTTCATAATAATTTAGCTATTTAATTGGTAAGTTAAGTGCGTTTTCTAATGTTGCTTTTTTAGCAATTACATCTAACATAGATTGTGTGTAGTTTTGTTGTTGCGCGTATAATTGGTTTTGTGCTTGTAATAAATCGAAACTGCTAGAAATTCCTTCGAAAAATTTAATTCGTTGTTTCTTTTCTATTCGTTCTGCTAAAGCCATATTTCTTTTTGATGTTTGATAGCTTTCGATACTAAACTGATAATCGTTTTTCGCTTTTTTGGCTAATAAACTTAAACGTTGTTTGGTTTCTTCTAATCTTAAATCTGCTGTTTCTAGTGCAATTTTTGCTTGTGCAGTTCTAGATTTTCTACCAAAACTGCTAAAGATTGGTACGTTTAAACTAACGCCTAATAAAGAAGATTGAAACCATTGTTGATTGCTGTTAAAAAAGCTAAATGAATCAGAAAAAGCTTGAGTTCCATAATTTACAAATGCGCTTAAACTAGGTAATGCTTTACTTTGTTCTAAGCGCATCATTAATCTTTTGGTTTCTCTATCATTTTCCGAGATTTTAAAATCTATATGATTACTGTAATTAAACGCTGTACCAATTAAATTTAAATTGATATTATTTTCTGCCAAACCATCTAGAGAATCAGTTAAAATTAATTGGGTATTCGTAGGGTTTCCTAAAGAAAGGTTTAGCATCTGGTAAGCTATTTCTTTCATTCTAAGAACTCTATTTAATTGATTTTTAAGATTCCCTAACGTTATCTCTAACTGCTCTACATCCTCTTCTTCATTGAATCCATTTTCATAAATCTTTTGAGCATCATTAAAATTCTTTTGTAATATTTTTATGTTTCTTTTTAGAATTACAATTGTTTTTTCTGTTACTAAAACATTGCCATAGGCATTAACAACAGCTTCTCTAGTTAATAGTTCAGTTTTTTCTTCAGCTTGTTTAGATATTTTTAAAAATGTTTTAGAAGCTTGCAATCCAACTAGGTAAGAGCCGTCAAACAATAATTGAGTTAAAGTTACAGAGGCATTTATACTTTGTTCTGTACCAAATATTACAGGTATAAATCCGTCTGGCGAGGCAGGGTCTCTATTTGCCTGAATATCAAAATAATCTTCTACGGTTTCTACAACAGAAGAAGTATTGTCAAAAGCTGCTGCTGGTAATAAAGAAACAGGTTGTTTTAAAAAATTTTGATAATCTACTTTTGCATTTATTTGTGGCAAACCAATTGTGGTAGTTTCCCAAACCTTTTCTTTTGCAGAATTAATATCGTTTCTAGCAGCTTTTGTATTGTAACTATTTTCTAAAGCAAAATCGATGGCTTCTTTTAATGATAGTTGCATGCTTTTCTCTTGTGCTTTTAATGATATTGTAAAAGCAAAAAGTGCAAGTATAAAAATATATTTATTCATTTATAATTGATTGTTATTTAGTTGTTTATTTAATTCTAATATTCCTTTTTCTGTGGCAATTGCTCTTGTATGATAGACTAAAACTTCTTGTTCTAACTTTGGTATTTTATGGTTTTCTAATGTGTTTTCATGAACACTAAATACTAATGAAAAGTAAAATTTTGTAGCTAAATCTACTTTGGTGTCACTTCTATAATATCCTTCTGCAATTCCTTTTTCTATATTTTTTCGTAAACATTCAGAAAAAAGAACCATCTCTTTTTCCATTGTTTTAGTATGAATTAGAGGATAGTATTTTTTTAGTTGATAAATGGGTGATGATGATGAATTTTGAAACATTTCTTTAAACATTTTCTTAATTTCAAAATTTTCTTCAATAGGGTTATAGCCTTTTTCAGAAATTGTGTTTACACTAGATAAACAAGCTTCATGTAGTGTAGCTGTTGTTCCTTCTACTAAAGACTGCTTGTTATTAAAGTGTTTATAAAGTGTTTTTTTAGAAATACCTAATTCATTCGCAATATCATCCATAGTAACACTCTTAAAACCTAGTTTTAAGAACATTTCGCCAGCTTTTTTTATTATATTTTGTTTCATTTTTCGATTGCAAATATACAAATGGAAACTTTAGAAACAAAAATAGTTTCCAAAGTTTTATAGATTTTTTAACATTAAGTTTTTAAGAAGGATTTCTTTACATTATTTTTACAAAAAATTTTAGTTTGGACATTCTGCAATATCAAAAAGATTTTCTACAGTATTTAGAAGAAAAAAATTGGGTTAGAGAACCTAAAAATTTATACGAACCAATAGACTATATTCTTCAATTAGGCGGAAAAAGAATTCGACCAGTGTTAACTTTAATGGCTGCGGATATATTTTCTTCCGATTATAAAAAAGCCATGCCAGCAGCTTTGGCGGTTGAAGTTTTTCATAACTTTACTTTAGTTCATGATGATATTATGGATGCTGCACCAATTAGAAGAGGTAAAGCTACAGTGCATGAAAAATGGGATATTAGCACTGGAATTTTGTCTGGTGATGCCATGTTAATCTTAGCCTATCAATATTTTGAAAATTACCAACCAGTAGTTTTTCAAAAGTTAGCAAAACTTTTTAGTAAAACGGCTTTAGAAGTTTGCGACGGGCAGCAATTAGATGTAGATTTTGAAACTAGAAACGATGTTACTATTGATGAATATATTAATATGATTCGTTTAAAAACCTCAGTTTTAGTAGCAGCAGCATTAAAAATGGGCGCAATAGTTGCAGAAACTTCTACTGAAAACGCAAATTTAATTTATGATTTTGGTTTAAACTTAGGGTTGGCTTTTCAGTTACAAGACGATTATTTAGATGCTTTTGGAAACCCAGAAACTTTTGGCAAACAAATTGGTGGCGATATTATTGAGAATAAAAAAACCTTTTTGTATTTAAAAGCTTTAGAGGTTTCTAATGAAGAAGATAATGAAAAATTAAAATATTTTTACAATCAAAAATTAAAAGATAATACCCTTAAAATTTCTGAGGTAAAGAGAATTTTTAAAGTGAATAACATTCCTAATTTAGTGAAACAAGAAATAGAAAACTACACAAAAAAAGCTTTTAAAACTTTAGCTAGCATGGATATTTCAAAAGAAAGTAAGCAAGGTTTAAGAAATTTTGGACTTTGGTTAATGGAGAGATCTGTTTAATTATTTTTTAATAATTAATTGATTGTAACTTTGGGTTTTATTAAAAATATTTAACATATATATACCAGAATTTAATACAGATATATTTATTTTTTTATCAATATCTACCGTTGTTTTTAAAAGAATCTTACCGTCTATTGTACTTATAGTTAAAGTGCTTTTTTGGTTGGTATTTCTAATAAATAAATCTTCTTTTACAGGATTAGGAAAAGTTGTAATCTCTTTGTTTTTTTGAATATTGTTAGTGCCTAAATTTAAAGTACCACCTTCTTTTAAGAGGTATCTTTTATTAGTGCTTATATCTGTAAATATTTGTTTAGAAGCAGCAGACCATTGTATTTCTGCTTTAGAAATAGTAGTGTTATTTGCCAATCCAAAATGAAGTATTAATGAATGCTGACTAGCATGGCTTCCTTGTCCGTGAACTTCTTGAATAAGTTTTTCGCCATTAACGGTTAAAATTATTTTTGCACCTATGGCATCTCTATTTATGGTTTGACCTTCTAGTTTAAATTGAACCCAATTTTTACCATCTGAACCATTTGGATTTAGTTGATTTTGAATTTTGTTACATTAAGTCTTCTGGAATTAATTATTTGT
>CAYWOM010000175.1:0-445 GCA_964459905.1 uncultured Polaribacter sp.
GCTACCTGAAAATGAAGCTTTAACAAATGAAATTATTCTGAAACTTAAAAACGGCGGAAGACTTTTTTACATTGGCGCAGGAACTTCTGGTAGATTAGGTATCTTAGATGCTTCAGAATGCCCACCTACTTTTGGCGTTCCTCATGAATTGGTTGTTGGTTTGCTTGCTGGTGGAGATGTTGCTATTAGAAAAGCGGTAGAGTTTGCTGAAGATTCTAAAACACAAGGATGGCTAGATTTAAAAGCACATAAAATTACTAACAAAGATATTGTGGTTGGTATTGCTGCCTCTGGCACAACACCTTATGTTATTGCTGTCCTAGAAAAATGTAATAAAAACAGTATAATTACAGGTTGTATTTCATGTAATAAAAACAGTCCATTATCAGCAGTTTCTAAATTCCCTATTGACGTTATTGTTGGCCCTGAATTTGTAACAGGAAGC
>CAYWOM010000175.1:455-4685 GCA_964459905.1 uncultured Polaribacter sp.
CTAGAATGAAAGCAGGAACTGCTCAAAAACTAGTTTTAAACATGCTGTCTACAGCAACCATGATTCAATTAGGTAAAGTAAAAGGAAATAAAATGGTAGACATGCAGCTTTCTAATAATAAGTTAGTAGAAAGAGGCGTAAAAATGTTAGTTAAAGAATTAAATATAGACCAAGAAACTGCAAGCAACTTATTACATAAGTTTGGAAACGTTAGAAATGCTATAAAAAACTATAAAAAATGAGTACAAATGTAAACTTATTAGCAAAAGGACTAAAGCAATTAGGTGTTCTGGTACTACTTTTTATACTCTCGCCTATTACACTTACAATGGGTTTTAAAGCCTTAAAACAGTATTCAGAAACTCCAAAAATATATGCAGCTTATGGTCTTATTTTAGTAGGCGGTTTGTTAATAATTTTTACAATTATCTTTGCTTTTAAAGCATTTAAAACGCTATTAAATGCGGTATTCGACAACGCTTCAAAAGAATAGAAATGCTAAGTTCTAACGGAATAATTATCATCCTTTCGTATCCAGATACAGTAGTTAGACCAGCTTATTGGGAACCATCAAGTAAAATTTGGCCAAAGATTGGTGTAGGAAGCAAGCATGCAGTACAAGCGGGTCATGCGGCTTTGTTATTAATTAAAAAAAATACTCCTGAAATAAACTATTTCGATTTTGGTAGGTATATTACCTCTTATGGAAATGGACGTGTACGTTCTAAAGAAACAGATGCCGAATTAAAAATACCTTTAAAGGCAGAGTTTAAAAACGGGACCTTATCTAATCTTAAAGACATTTTATTGTGGATAGAAAAACATCCAGAAAAAACACATGGCCAAGGCAGATTAATTACAGCTATTAATAGTGAAATAAATTTTATAAAAGCAAAAAAATTTATCACTAATCTAATAGAAAAAAAAGAAATGCCTTATGGTGCTTTTATTAAAAATGGATCTAATTGCGCAAGATTTGTAACTGACACTTTAATAAATGCTGGCACTAATAAAAAAAGTACAACAAGACTAAAAAACTCTAATTATTTTACCCCAAGCCCTATTGGTAATGTAATTAAAGGAAACTCAGACAACAAAATTTACGGTGTTTTAGATCAGCAGGTAAGCAATTATTTAAACCGATCTATACTAAAAGAATACAAAGCTTCTTTTTTTAATAAATTTAATGTAGAACCCAATTTAATAGGTACAGAAAACCCAAACTTAGCCATTTTTAATTTAGAAAACGGCACATGGTTAGGTGGTATTGGAAGCGGCGCTTGGTTTAACATTGAAGCACAAACAGCTCCTAGAACCTATAAAATAGGCAGATATGATTCCATAGGGAAAAAAAATTTTGAAGGTGTATTTATTCTAAATGATGTTGGTTTTGAGCATCAAAAAGAACATCAATTTCTATACCCAACAAATTGTAACGAAGCTTATATAAAACAACATAACCAAATTTATAGCTTTTTAAAAATCTAAATAAAAAGCAATTATCCTTTCTGATTACAATATTTTGGTGTGGTTGGATTGTAGCCAAAATCTGGATCTGCTAATTCGATTTCTAATTGATATATTAAAAACCCAATACTTGCAAAATGATGTATTGCATGAGAATGTGCATATGCTAATGCACTTTCTAAGGTGTAATTAACAGTTATAATACCAGATCCTAAATTATCTTTTACAGGAATAATTATAGCCAAATTAACATCCTCTAACTGCTTTAACTTAAGTATTGTTTCATTAAAGTATTGAATTCCTATTTCAGTTTTCTCTTCACAAATAGTATTTCTTTTTCTATCAGTAAAATCGACAACACCCGATTCTAAACCATTAAAAATAGAGGTAAAAGCATCTAAAACATGTCTCATATTACACCCTATACTAGAAAAATACGGTGGTATTGAATTGTCTGAATATTGATTATCAGTAATTGCAGTTAATAATTTTATACCTCTTTGTAAATTATCTTCAATAGCTTTTATCATAAATACTTTTATGTATATTTTTTGTTGTAAAATTTCCAGCAATTTACGAGTTATTTTACTTTTATTTAATTATTTTTTATCATTTAATAAATAGCTAAAAATCAAAAATTTAAGTGCTAATTATTTAATGCAACAAGAGTTCTGCTATCAATTAAATATCTTTTTGGCACGCTCTTTGAAAATACTATAATCAAATACGGAAGCCGAAAAGTATGTAGAGTAGGCAAAAATCCTTAAAACCATATATTATGAAAAAAGGTATACTTATATTATTAGGAATGTTTATGATGGTTTCTACTGTTGAAGCCAAAAAAGGCAATGATTTAACAAACAGCATCAAGATTAACTATAATTACAATAACGCCGTAAACTTTATAGAAAGAGGAATTGAATTTTATGTTTTTACGAATGGAGAATTTGATTTTAATTCACATATTAATGATTCATATTATAATGAAAGACGTGCAAGAAATAACAATCTAAGAATTGAAAGAGATTTTAGAGGAAGAATTAGAACTATCGGCTCTGTTTTTATCAACTACGATTTAAGAGGAAATGTAAGCAGAATTGGTAACATTTTTATGAGATACAATAGTGGTAGACTAACTAGAGTTGGTAATTTAAATGTACGTTATAACAGAGGTGGCTATGCTAATTTTAGCGGTTATGTAAGAGATAATTTTTATTATGATAACGGAATTAGAATTAACTTAAATATTGGAGACGTTTGTAATTATAATGACACCTATTTTTCTCATAGAGATTTTAGAAGAAATTATAGTCAGGTTAGAGAAGACAATAATTTTTACTATTACAGAGCTAATACAAATGCTAAAATTGGTAAGAGAAGTAAAATTTTAAGAAGAAGAAAACAAGTTGCTTTAAACTCTAAAAGAAGCTATACTAACAGTAGAAACAACAGCTCTTATAGAACATCTAACAGTGTAAATTCTAATAGAAACACAAAATTAGGAAAGAGAATTGGTAATGATTCTAAAAGAAAAATTACTCCAGAAAGAAGAAGTAATAATAGCGTTGTTAGAAAATCTGCTACTAAAAATACAAAAAGAAGAATTGCAACTGAAAAAAGAAGAGGTAATAATTCTTACAGGAGTGCAAATAAGACTAATAGAAATGAATCAATAAAAAAAGTTGACAAGAAAAAGAAAAGAGTAATTACTAATAAAAGACGTAGTTAAAAAAGTGGTATTATATGTTATAACACTCATAATCAGCCTATAAATTTACTCAGTTTTTAGGATAACATAAAAAAAAAAGTTATCTTTAATTTTAAGACAATTAAAACATAACAATATTACTTGAATTGTGATAGAAAAAGGGGAAGCTAAAAGTCTCATTTCGTAAAGAAATGAGACTTTTTATTTTTGTTTAAATATTTGTAAAAGTTAAATTTAATATATTTAAGTTTCTAATTTACAGAGTATTAAATCTACTTTTTCTGTTCTCTTTTTAGGTTTTTTTTAATGATAGTTTTACAATTTTGTAAATTATAACTCTCTTTTTTAGATGGTATCTTTTACTTAATATGGCTGTGCAAATAAATACCTCTTTTTTTTTAAAAAGTGAAATGCACTAAGCACAAAAGAAAGAAGATTAAAAGTAAACTTTTTATTGAAGTATTATTATATTTATAGATACATAACTAGTCATTATTAATTTTACAGTATATTATTTCATCAATCTTTTAACAGATATTTGTCTGCTACGTTTTAATAATTTTCCCAAAAAAAACGCACAAAATCTGGACTCTGAATTATTTGTCCATTTTCAATATTTATTTTATCATTATCATGTTTGCCATCTGGGTATTCCCAAATACTAAAAATTATGCTTATTTTATTAATACAAGTTATACAATTAATAGAACAGGTAGTTTGGTATAGATTCTTCTCCCCCATACTTCCGGCTGAACTGTCTACACAATCAAATTCTAAATACAATTCTTCTATTAGTACTAGATTTAACTGATTGCAGTTTTCACATTTATAAATAAGATTATCACGTAATGGTTTGTAATTTTTAACCATAGTTTTCTCTATAATTGTTTAGGTGTTTTTTTTAATTCTCAAAAATAAATACTTTATAAAAAAAAACCTTACGGGTTTCCGTAAGGTTTAGTTATTCGTGATTTTTTTTATTTTAATATTATTAGATAACTTTAATTTAATGATCTTTTTCTTTTAATAATTAACACAACAAACTCTCCCTTATC